>NZ_JAAAPJ010000004.1 GCF_009909145.1 Corallococcus silvisoli | reverse complement strand
CGACCACGAGCACGCAGGCCTCCTCCACCTTCACGGTGGCCGGGCCGACGGTGGCCATCACCACGCCGGCCAACGGCTCGACGATCAGCACCTCCTCGGTGACGGTGACGGGCACGGCCGCGAACGCGACCACGGTGACGGTGACGTTCCAGGGGACGAACTACGGCCCCATCACGGTGACGGGTGGCAACTGGACCTACTCGCTGCCGGGCAACCTGACCAATGGCACGTACACCGTGACCGCGGTCTCCTCGAACGGCACCACCAGCAGCACCACGGCCTCCTCCACTTTCACGGTGAACGTGGCGGCGCCGACGGTGGCCATCAGCACTCCGGCCAACGGCTCGCTGCTCAACACCCCCAACGTGACGGTGACGGGTACCTCCACGAACGCGGCGTCCGTGACGGTCACCTTCCAGGGGACGAACTACGGCCCCATCACGGTGAATGGTGCGGGTAACTGGAGCCAGGCGCTGCCGGGTCCCCTGGCCGATGGCACGTACACCGTGACCGCCGTGTCCTCCAACAGCGCGGGCACCAACAGCACCCCGGCGAGCACCACCTTCACGGTGGACCAGACGCCTCCGACGGTGGCCATCAGCACGCCGGTCAACGGCTCCACCATCAACACCCCCAATGTGACGGTGACGGGCACCTCCTCCGGCGCGTCGTACGTGACGCTGACCTTCGAGGGCGCCAGCTACGGCCCCATCTCCGTGGATGCCTCCGGCAACTGGAGCTACGCGCTGCCCGGCCCGCTGGCCGAGGGCGACTACACGGTGACCGCGGTGGCGGTGGACGCGGCGGGCAACACCAGCACGCCCGCGACCTCCACCTTCACGGTGGACGTGACGGCTCCGACCGTGGCCATCAGCTCGCCGGCCAACGGCTCCGTCGTTGGCACCAACACGGTGACGGTGACGGGCACCTCCTCCGGCGCGACGTCCGTCACGCTGACCTACAACGGGACGAACTACGGCCCCATCCCGGTGGATGCCTCCGGCAACTGGACCTACGCGCTGCCCGTCACCCTGGCGGAGGGCACGTACACCGTGACCGCGACGGCCACGGATGCGGCGGGCAACATCAGCACGCCCGCGACCACCACCTTCGACGTGGACCTCACGGTCCCCACCGTGGCCATCAGCACGCCGGCCAACGGCACGTCGGTGAACACGAGCACCGTGACGGTCACCGGCACGACCACGAACGCGACGTCCGTGACGCTCACCTTCGATGGCGCCAGCTACGGCCCCATCGCGGTGGATGGCTCCGGCCACTGGAGCTACGCGCTGCCCGGCCCCCTGGCCGAGGGCTCGTACACCGTGACCGCCGTGTCCATGAACGGCGCGGGCACGAACAGCGCCACGGCGAGCTCCACCTTCACGGTGGACCTGACCCCGCCGACGGTGGCCATCACCACGCCGGGTGACGGCTCCACGATTGGCACCGACACGGTGACGATCACGGGTACGTCCACGGGCGCCACGTCCGTGACCGTGACCTACAACGGGACCACCTATGGCCCCATCCCGGTGGATGGCTCCGGCAACTGGAGCTACACGCTGCCGGTGTCCCTGACCGACGGCACGTACACCGTGACCGCGACGGCCACGGACGCGGCGGGCAACACCAGCACCACGGATGACACCACCTTCACCGTGGACCTCACGGATCCGGAGGTCGGCATCACCACGCCGGCCAACGGCGCCACGCTTGGCACCGACACGGTGACCGTCACCGGTACCTCCGTGGGCGCGACGTTCGTCACGCTCACCTTCGAGGGCACCAGCTACGGCCCCATCTCCGTGGATGGCAACGGCCACTGGAGCTACACGCTGCCCGGCCCGCTGGCGGAAGGCTCGTACACGGTGACGGCGGTGGCCACGGACGCGGCGGGCAACACCAGCACGCCCGCGACCTCCACCTTCACGGTGGATCTCACCGCGCCGACGGTGGCCATCACTGCTCCGGCCAACGGCTCCACGGTGCTCACCAACACGGTGACCGTGACGGGCACGTCCACGGGGGCGACGTCCGTGTCGCTCGTCTTCGACGGGACGAGCTACGGCCCCATCTCCGTGGATGGCTCCGGCAACTGGAGCTTCACGCCGCCGGTCACCCTGACCCAGCGCGCGTACACGGTGACGGCGGTGTCCTCGGACGCGGCGGGCAACACCAGCGCGACCGCGACCTCCACCTTCAACGTGAACCTGACCGTGCTGGCGGTGGCCATCAACGCGCCGGCCAACGGCGCCACGGTCACCACCCCCAACGTGACGGTCTCCGGTTCGACCTCGGGCGGCGCCACGTCCGTGACGCTGACCTTCCAGGGCACCAACTACGGCCCCATCGCCGTGGACGGCTCCGGCAACTGGACCTTCGCGCTGCCGGGCCCGCTGGCGGAAGGCTCGTACTCGGTGACGGCGGTGGCCTCCAACGGCACCAGCACCAGCGCTCCTGCCTCCACCAGCTTCACGGTGGACCTGCCGGCGCCCACGGTGGCCATCACCACGCCGGTCAACGGCTCGACGATTGGCACCTCTCCGGTGACGGTGTCCGGTACGTCCACGAACGCCACGTCCGTGACGCTGACGCTCGACGGGACGAACTACGGCCCCATCGCCGTGAATGGCTCCGGCAACTGGAGCTACGTGCTGCCCATCACCCTGACCCAGCGCGCGTACACGGTGACGGCGGTGTCCTCGGACGCGGCGGGCAGCACCAGCGCCCCCGCGAGCACCACCTTCAACTGGACGGCGGCGCTGGACTCGGATGGCGACGGCCTGACGGACGCGGAGGAGCTCGCGCTCGGCACGGATCCGTTCAACCCGGACACCGATGGAGACGGCATCCCCGACGGCATCGAGGTCAAGGTCGGCGGCACCGACCCGCTCAACCCGGACACGGACGGTGACGGTCTGCCCGACGGCATCGAGGACGCCAACCACAACGGCATCCTGGACCCCGGTGAGACGAACCCCCTGGATGACGACTCGGATGACGACGGTCTGCTCGACGGCAACGAGGACGCCAACCACAACGGGGTCGTGGACCCCGGTGAGACCGACCCGCGCAACCCGGACACGGACGGCGACGGCCTGACGGACGGCCTGGAGCTGGGCCTCACCCAGCCGCAGGGCTCGGACACCGACCCGACGAAGTTCGTCGCGGATCAGGACCCGAACACGAAGACGGACCCGACCAAGAAGGACACCGACGGCGGCGGCGTGTTCGACGGCATCGAGGACGCGAACCACAACGGCCGCGTGGACGTGCTGGAGACCGACCCGAACAACCCCGCGGACGACAAGGACGCGGACGGTGACGGCATCGACAACGCCACCGAGCTGGAGCTGGGCCTGGATCCGTTCGACAACGACACCGACGATGACGGCGTGCCGGACGGCCTGGACGGCATCAAGGACACGGACGGCGATGGCATCATCGACGCGCTCGACCCCGACAGCGACAACGACGGCATCCTCGACGGCACCGAGATGGGTGTCACCGCGGAGACCGCGCCGTCCGGGACGGACAAGTCGTCGCCGAACTTCAAGCCGGACGCGGACCCGACGACGAAGACGGATCCGAAGAACCCGGACACGGACGGCGATAGCCTGAAGGATGGCGAGGAAGACGCCAACCACGACGGCCGCCGCGACGCGACCGAGACGGACCCGAACATGCGGGACACCGACCTGGGCGGCATCGACGACGGCACGGAGGTGCGCGGTGGCACCGACCCGCTGGACGCCAACGATGACTTCCTGGTTGTGGGCCACGGCTGCAGCACGGGGGAGGGGACCGGCTCGCTGGCGCCCTTCGCGCTCCTGCTGCTGGCCCTGCCCCTGGTGGGCCGCCGCTTCCGCCGCGCCGGGGCGTTCCTGGCGCGAGCGGGTGGGGCGCTGGCCGTGTTCGTGACCGCGCTGTTCGTGGGCACGGACGCCCGCGCGCAGGCCACCGCGGTGTCGCAGGCCATCGACGTGCAGCAGTACAAGCCGGGCCCGGGCATCTCGGACGTGCTCGCCGTGCAGGGCGCCAAGGTGCAGCGGCACCTGGGGTGGAACGTGGGGATGTCGGTCAACTACGCCGACAAGCCGCTCAACTTCTTCGACCCCCGCTCGGACACGTACGTCACCTCCCTGGTGAAGAGCCAGGTGGGCGTGGACCTGATGGGCGCCGTCGGCCTCTTCGACCGCTTCGAAATCGGCGTCGTGCTGCCCATCACCGTCCAGGGTTCGGAGGCTTCGCCGGCCGTGGACTCCTCCTTCGCCAACGGGGTGAGTGGCGGCGGCATCGGGGACCTGCGGCTCATCCCGAAGGCGCGGCTGCTGGACGGTGACAACTACGGCCTGTCGGTGGCGGTGCCCGTGTCGCTGCCCACGGGCGGCGCCTCGAACTTCCTCGGCGGGTCCGGCGTCTCCGTCAACCCGCGCCTGGTGGCGGAGTACGGCACGCGCTTCCGCGTGCTGGCCAACCTGGGCGTGGACATCCGCAAGGCGCAGCAGCTGCGCAACCTGAACGTCGGCAGCGCGCTGGCGTACGGGCTGGGCGCGGAGCTGCCCTTCAAGGTCGGGGATGTGCCCCTCGCGGCGGAGGCTTCGCTCGTCGGCGCGCTGGGCTTCAAGCAGCAGGACGCGGAGGAGCGTCCGCTGGAGCTGCTCGCGGCGCTGAAGTACCGCGCGCAGAGCGGGCTGGGCGTCCACCTGGGCGCGGGCCCAGGGCTGACGCACGGCTACGGCACGCCCACCTTCCGCGTGCTCGCGGGGCTCGCCTACAGCACCCCCGAGCGCGCCCCGGCGCCGCCCCGGCCGGTGTGCCCGGAGGGCCCGGAGGACTACGACGGGTTCCAGGACGAGGATGGCTGCGCGGACCTGGACAACGACAACGACGGCATCCCCGACACGGCGGACAAGTGCCCCAACGAGCCGGAGACGTTCAACGGCTTCGAGGACACGGACGGCTGCCCGGACACCGCGCCCCCGCCGCCTCCGCCCGCGCCGGTGGACTCCGACGGCGATGGCATCATGGATCCGGACGACAAGTGCCCCAACGCGCCCGAGGACTTCGACGGCTTCGAGGACACCGACGGCTGCCCGGATCCGGACAACGACAAGGACGGCATCCCCGACACGCTGGACAAGTGCCCCAACGAGCCGGAGACCATCAACGGCGTGGATGACGAGGACGGCTGCCCGGACAAGGGCAAGGTCAAGGTGCTCGTCGAGGGCGAGCGCATCCTCATCCTGGAGAAGGTCTACTTCGCCACGAACAAGGACGTCATCCTGCCGCGCTCGTTCCCCATCCTGAAGCAGGTGGCCGCCGTGCTGCGCGCCAACCCGCAGGTGGAGCTGCTGCGCATCGAGGGGCACACGGACAGTCAGGGCAACGACGCCGCCAACCTGGACCTGTCCAAGCGCCGCGCCGCCAACGTGCGCGTGTTCCTCATCAACGCGGGCATCGCGGGCGAGCGCCTCGAGTCCGAGGGCTACGGCGAGACGAAGCCGGTGGACTCGAACAAGACGGCCGCGGGCCGGGAGAACAACCGCCGCGTGGAGTTCAACATCGCGAGGATGGCCAAGGTCGAGGTGGAGAAGCCCGCCCCGTAACGCGCCATCGCCGTGAGTGAAGTGGAGAGGCCCGGTCCCCCCAAGGGGGAGCCGGGCCTCTTCGTTCCCGGCGTCCGTCCTGTCACGTCACGCACGCTGAAACGGGGCGTGTGACCGACCACGGCGAGTCACCCGGCGCGAGTCAAGAGGGGGGTTGCGCGGGGGCGCTGTCCGCATGCCCGCTGACGCCAGGCCACGTAAGTGGGCGTCAGGACTCGGTCGCGCAGCAGGGCGCTACAGGCAGGTAGCGGAATACTTGCCAAAGGGCCCGACTTCCTGATGATTGTCGAGGGTGGGTGTTTCCGCGGACGGCGCCGCGGTGCTTCCGCCACGAGGACGACATGGACCAGTTCGAGCAGAACAAGCAGGCCGCGAAGATTCGTGTCGTGGGCGCGGGCGGGGCGGGCTGCAACGCGGTCAACACGATGATTCTGTCGAAGCTCGACCGCGTCGATTTCATCGCCGCCAACACCGATGTCCAGGCGCTCGCCGCGAGCAAGGCGCCCACCCGGTTGCAGCTGGGCCAGGCGCTCACCAAGGGCCTGGGCGCGGGCGCCAACCCGGAGATGGGCCGCGAGGCCGCGCTGGAGTCGCGAGATCAGATCGCCGCGGTGCTGGAAGGCGCCGACATGGTCTTCGTCACCGCGGGCATGGGCGGCGGCACCGGCACGGGCGCCGCGCCCATCATCGCGGACATCGCCAAGAGCCTGGGCTGCCTCACGGTGGGTGTCGTCACCAAGCCGTTCCTCTTCGAAGGCAACAAGCGCCGCAAGCAGGCCGAGCAGGGCATCGTGGAGCTCAAGGCCGCGGTAGACACGCTCATCACCATCCCCAACCAGCGGCTGCTGTCGCTCTCCAATGAGCCCATGCCGCTGCTGGAGACCTTCAAGCGCGCGGACGAAGTCCTGCTCAACGCCGTGCAGGGCATCAGCGACCTCATCCAGTACCACGGCTACATCAACGTGGACTTCGCGGATGTGAAGACCATCATGAGCGACAAGGGCCTGGCGCTGATGGGCACGGGCCACGCCTGCGGCGACCGGCGCGCCATCACCGCCATGCAGCAGGCCATCTCCAGCCCGCTGCTGGAGGACGTCTCCATCGACGGCGCCACCGGCCTGCTCATCAACATCACCGGCGGCCGCGACATGACCCTCCAGGAGGTCAACGAGGCGCTGACGCTGGTGCACGACGCGGCGGACGGCGAGGCGGAGATCATCTTCGGGTCGCTCATCGACGAGCAGATCCAGGACGAGGTGAAGATCACCATCATCGCCACGGGCTTCGTGCACCGGGACGCGCAGAAGGTGCGCCCCATGGCGCAGGTGGTCCAGGTGCCGCTGGTGGGCCGCCCCCCCGCGCCGTCGTCCGTGCTGTCCTCGACGCGCGAGGAGGTGGCGAGCCTGGTGCCCGCGAAGAGCACCCCCCGTCCGACCCTGTCCAGCGTGGAGACCCCGAAGTCCTCCATCCAGAGCGCGCGCACGGCGGTGGTGAAGGACGCGGCGCTGCCCCTGGACGAGGATCAGTTCGACATCCCCACGTTCCTGCGCCGCCAGGGCCAGACGGAGCTGCCGTAGGCCCGCGGGGCGTCAGCCGCGGGGGAGGCGGGCGACGCTCGCCGTGCCCCGGCCGGTGAGGCGGTCACAGCGGGTGAAGAGCCCGTCCACCTCGTCGTAGAGCGCGTCGATGCGCTCCGACGCGCTGGGGGCGGGGAGCAGGCCGTCGCCGGAGAGCTCCTCCAGGCGGGTGCCCGCGCGCTGCAGGAGCTGGAGGGCCTTCAGCAGGGAGCGGCCGTGCTTCGTGCCGTCGGGCGTGAAGAGGGTGCCGCCCTCGTAGAGCGTCACCAGGTTGGCGCGGGTGTCCTGCTGCCGCTGGTTGAGCCGGTTCCGGTACAAGTCCAGACGGCGGGCGCGACGGGCACCATGCAGGTCCACGACGCCTTGCGTTCCTGTCGAGGGAGGCTTCACGTCGGGCAAGGTACGCCAGGGGCTCGCAAGCCCGCAAATTTACGGGACTGTACGGACCTGTTGCGCGCCCGTCCGGACGCTTGTCAGTCAACAGGGTGGGGGTTAGTTTGGCCGCCCTTCGCAACGCCAGGGTGCCCTTCATGTTCCAGAAGCTGCTCATCGCCAACCGGGGTGAAATCGCGCGTCGCATCGGGGCGGTCGCCCGGGGCATGGGCGTCAAGACGGTGGCGGTGCACTCGGACGCGGACGTGGGGTTGCCGTTCGTGAAGGAGGCGGACGAGGCCGTGCGCATTGGCCCGGCGCCGGCGAAGGACAGCTACCTGAGCATCCCGGCCATCCTGGAGGCGGCGAAGAAGACGGGGGCGCAGGCGGTGCACCCCGGCTACGGCTTCCTGTCGGAGAACGGCGACTTCGCGCAGGCGTGCGCGGACGCGGGCCTCGTCTTCGTGGGGCCGCCGCCGGAGGCCATGGCGCGGATGAAGGACAAGAGCCAGGCGCGCAAGCTGGTGGCCGCCGCGGGCGTGCCGGTGGTGCCGGGCAGCGACGGTGTGCTGCCGGACGTTCAGAGCGCCCTGGAGGCCGCGGAGCGCATTGGCTACCCGGTCCTGTGCAAGGCGGCGAGCGGCGGTGGCGGCATCGGCATGGCGGCGGCGAGCAACCCCGCGGAGCTGGAGAAGGTGTACCGCCAGTGCACGGACCGGGCGAAGGCCGCCTTCGGCCGTGAGGGCGTGTACCTGGAGCGCTACTTCCCGGCGCCCCGCCACATCGAGGTCCAGATCCTCGGGGACACCCACGGCCACCTCATCCACGGCCTGGAGCGCGAGTGCTCCATCCAGCGCCGGCACCAGAAGGTGGTGGAGGAGGCCCCGTCGGTTCTGTTCGCCAACGGACGCAACGCGGCGCTGGCCGACACGCTGTTCACGGCGGCGGTCACCGCGGCGAAGACGTTCGGCTACGCCAACGCGGGCACGGTGGAGTTCCTGTACTCGGACGGGCAGGTGTACTTCATCGAGATGAACGCCCGGCTCCAGGTGGAGCACCCGGTGACGGAGCTGACCACGGGCCTGGACCTCATCGGCTGGCAACTGCGCATCGCGGCGGGCGAGAAGCTGACGGTGAAGCAGGAGGACGTGAAGCGGAAGGGCGCGGCGCTGGAGTTCCGCATCTACGCGGAGGACCCGGTGAAGTACTTCCCGTCCCCCGGACCGCTGAAGGTGTTCCAGCCGCCCACGGGCGAGGGCGTGCGCCTGGACTCCGGCTACGCCGAGGGCGACGTGGTGACGCCGAACTACGACCCGATGATCGCCAAGCTCATCATCACCGGCGCCACGCGCGACGAGGCGATTGCCCGCGCGGTGAAGGCCCTGGAGTCCTTCCGCATCGAAGGCATCAAGACGAACATCCCGCTCCACCTGCGCATCCTGAAGGCCCCTGCCTTCAGCGCCGGCGAGCTGGACACGCACTTCCTGGATCATCACGCGAAGCCTTAAGGGGCGCGGGGCACCGCGCTCGTTGTTCCCACCCGAGGAGGGACTGGTTCATGGCGGACGTTGCGGCGCACATCACGGGCACGGTGTGGAAGATCGAAGTGAAGGTGGGCGACACGGTGGAGCCCGGCACCACGCTCGTCATCCTCGAGTCGATGAAGATGGAGATGCCGGTGGAGGCCGAAGAGGGCGGCACCGTGAAGGAGATCCGCTGCAAGGAGTCGCAGGCGGTCAACGAGGGCGACGTCCTCGTGGTGCTCGGCTAGCCACGCGGTCCGAAGGGGACGGGGAGCGACGCGAAGGATGAAGCCCACGCTGGAGGTGGAGGATCGCGAGGGCGGCGTCCGGGTGCTGACCGTCTCCAACCCGTCGCGGCGCAACGCGCTGGATGACGCGTTGCTGGCCCGGCTGGACGCGGCGCTGGAGCCCGCCTCCCACGTGCGCGCGCTGCTGGTGCGCGGGCAGGGAGGGCACTTCTGCGCGGGCTATGACTTGACGCACCTGGGGCCACCGGGCGCGGACGGGCGGCTGCCGGATGACGCGCTGGTGGCGTGCCTGCTGAAGCTGGAGCGGCACCCGGCGCCGTCGGTGGCGCTGGTGCAGGGCGGCGCGGTGGGGGCGGGCTTCGACCTGGCGGCCTCCTGTGACTTCCGCGTGGGCGCGCAGGACGCGTTCTTCCTCATGCCTCCGGCCCGGCTGGGCATCGTGTACTCGCCGGAGGGCCTGGCGCGCGCGGTGCGGCTGGTGGGGCTGTCGCGGGCCAAGCAGCTGTTCCTCACGGCGCGGCGGCTGCCGGCGGCGGAGGCGCTCACGTGGGGGCTGCTGGACGAGTGCCCCGAGGACGCGGAAGCCCGCGCGCTGGCGCTGTGCGCGACGCTGGCCGCGGGGGCGCCAAAGGCGGTGTCGGGGATGAAGGAGGCGTTCGGGCTGCTGTCGCGCTCCGGGGTGTCCCCGGAGGACGTCGCGCGGCTGCGTCAGGTGCGCGGCGAGGCGTTTGGCAGTGACGACGCCAAGGAGGGGCGCGCGGCCTTCCTGGAGAAGCGCGCGCCCCGGTTCACCGGTCGCTAGGTGTCGCCGAACAGCTCGCCCATGCGCAGCTGAAGCGCGGAGGCGATCTTGTAGAGCGACGAGATGGACGCGGAGGACTCCGCGCGTTCAATCTGGGACAGCAGCGACACGGACAGGCCGGTGCGGCGGGCGAGCTGCTTGAGCGTGAGCTCTTGCGTCTTGCGCGCGTCGCGGATGGTGCGGCCAATGGCGCGGTGCAGGTCGGCTTCCGGGTCCTGGGACAGGCCCTTCTTCTGCAACGCGTTGCGCACGGCGGCCGTGAACTGCTCCGGCTCCATGGGCTTCTTCACGTAGTCGGACGCCTGCGCCTTGAGCGACGCGACGGCCGTATCCACGGTGGGGTACGCCGTGGCGACGATGACCGCGATGTCCGTGTCGTACTTGCGGATCAGCTCCAGGACCTCGGTCCCGGACATCTGCGGCATCATCATGTCGAGGATGACGAGGTGGAAGTCGGAGCCCCGGAGGATGTCCACCGTTTGAGTGGGGTCCGTGGTGGTGACCACCTCATAGCCTTCACGGGTCAGCACCAGCTTGAGGTAGTCGCAGTTGTCCTGCTCGTCATCAACTACCAGGATGCGAATCTGCACAGCGTCTCCTCGCTGCAGGGTTGAGGGAAGTGCTGCGGGGGTCTATTCGCCATTGCTTGAGGCGGGGGGATTCTGGGTGGGGGCAGATGTCCCGTTGATCTTGGCCAATGCTTTGATCACCAGATCCCGTTTGGGATAGCCGTCTTCGGTGAGCGTGAGGAACTTCGTGTAGTGGTCCACGCTCATCTTGAAGTCCTTGAGCGTGGCGTACGTCACGCCCAGCATCAGGTGGCACTCGGGGAGATTCGGAGCCAGCGCGGCGCAATCCTTGGCGATCGCCAGCGCTCCATTGGCGTCCTCCTTGAGGACAGCCCGCACCTTGGCCTGGATGTCGCCGATGTCCCGGACGACGTCGGCGGCCTTCTTGTTCTTCATGTACTCGGACGCCAGCTGGGGTGGCTTCGCCGAGGTTGCCGCAGCCTCCGCGGCAAGCCGCTGGGCCTCGTCCGCCTGCTTCTTGACCGTCTCGTAGCGGCTGGCGAAGGCCACCGTGTTCGTCGGGAAGCCCTTGAGCGCGCTGCCGGCGTCGGTGGGCCGGTTGCCCTGGAGCGCCGCCTCCGCGGCGTCGATTTGCTGCTTGGCCTTGGTCTCCACGTCCAGCCGTCGCTGGTAGTCCTTGAGCCGGGCGCCCGGGTAGCCCTTCACCTGCTGGAGGGAGGCGATGGCCGCGCCGGCCTTGTCGAGCTCCGCGGCCGCGAGCGTCTTCTCGAACTCTTGTTCCAGCGCCTTCGGGTCGACCGCGGGTGTCTCCGGGGCGGTCTTGTCCGGGGGCGTGGGACGGGTCGCCACGGTCTCCGGCGGCTTCGGGTCCTGCGCCGGCTCCGGGGGCGTCTGTTGTTCGGCGACCACGGGCGGCGTGGCGTCCGGCGGCTTGGGCAGGAGGTCCTGTCCCTTGACCACGAAGAGCGCCGCGCCCGCGCCAATGGACACGAACGCAATCACCGCGGCCACCAGCATCTTCTTGGAGCCGGAGCGGCCCTGCGCGGCGATGTCCTCCGCCAGCGAGCCCGGACCCACGAAGCGCAGCTTCACGTGGCCCATCTCGATGATGTCGCCGTGCGCCAGCGTCGCCTGGGCGTAGCTCTCGCCGTTGACCGTCAGCCCGTTGGCCGACTGCATGTCGATGACCCGCCACTCCCCCGTCTCCTCGCGCACGATCTTCGCGTGCGTCCGGGACAGCGAGCGGTGGTCCAGCGCGACGTCGTTCTCCGACGTCCGGCCGATCCGCAGCTCCGTGCGGTTGCAGTCGTACTCCTGGCCCTTGAACTCCGTGGGGCCGAGCACGAGCAGCCGGGGCTGCTCGTCCTCCGGGACGCGCTCCACGCGGCGCGGCCGGTCGGCCTCCATCTGGTCCATGCGGATGATGGAGGTCGCGTTGCGGCGCACATCCGCCGCCGACGGGGGCGTGTGGTCGTGCTCGTCGCCGTCGTCGTCCTCCTCCTCCTCGTCCTCCCCATCCGACATGGTGGCGCGAGGGGCGTCGTCCTCCTCCGGCTCTGGCCGGCGGGAGGCGGGCACCTTGGCGGTGATGGCGCCAGCGGGGGGGCCGGCGTTGGCCGCGCCCTCGACCTGCAATGCCAGATCGTAGTCGCCGATCTGGATGAGGTCGCCCTCCTTGAGAGGGAGCTGGCCTGCGACGCGCTCGCCGTTGATCCGGGTGCCGTTGTAGCTCCCCAGGTCTTCGAGCACGACGTGTCCATTGAGGCGCACCAGCCGGGCGTGTCGACGTGACACGTTCCGCTCGGTCAGGCGGATCGTGTTGCCCTCCTGACGGCCAATGGTGATTTCGTCGCGCACGAAGGGAACAACGGTCTTGCGCCCCTCGTCGTCTTCGATGATGAGCTTCAGCACGGGTCCGGTCCGAGTACAGCTATAGCAGAATGCCCTTTGCCGAGACAAGCCATGTATCCCCCGAGAACAACAGGGTTTTTCGCCCATCCCAGGGTGAGGGAGGCACTGTTGTCCATCGGTCGAATGGCCGGAAAGGGTGGGGAAGTCAGGGTACCGTGGCTCACGATAGCGCTGATCGGGCTGCAGGCCATTCTGTACGCGGTGGTTGCGTCCGGGGGGCCACCCGGAGTGGATGCGCTGATCCACTGGGGGGCCAAGTCAGGGCCGCTGGTGACGGACGCGGGCCAGGGCTGGCGGCTCCTGTCCGCCAACCTCCTCCACCGGGACGGGCTGCACCTGGGGCTCAACCTGCTGGTGTTCGCCGGAGTGGGCACCGCGGTGGAGCGAGCGTGCCGGTGGTGGGACTTCGTGGCGCTGCTCACCGTGTCGGGTCTGGCGACGATGACGGGCTCGCTCTGGTGGTCCCCAGCGGTGAGCGTGGGCGCATCCGGGTGGGTGTTCGGCTGCGTGGGCGCGCTGCTGGTGATGGGGCGGCGCGCGCGGTCGGGACCGGGGGCGCGCTTCCGGTGGTTCTCCGGAGAGAACGCGCTTCCCACGGTGCTTGTCTTCCTGTGGCTCGGCTGGACGAGCGTGGGCGTGGACAACGCGGGGCACCTGGGGGGGCTGCTGGCGGGCTTGCTCGTGGGCGTCCTTCCCCGCTCCCGGGCGTGGGGGGCCGGACTCGCGCGGGCGGGGCTGTTGGTGGGGCTCGTGGGGCTGGGCGCGGCGGCGGTGGTGGCGGAGCGCTCGGGGTGGCGCGTGGAGCGTGACGACGGCTTCGGGTTGGCGGTGTCGCTGCCGGACGGGTGGCGCAGGGAGGAGGACGGACAGGGGCGGCGGGCCTTCTCCAACGGACTCTCGGGCCTGGGTCGGGCCTCGCTCTCCGCGGAGGCCATCGAAGCGGGTGAGCCTGGGGACGGCTCCGCGCAGGCCCGGCACTTCCGGGATGAGGCGCTGGTGCCTGGCGTGGCGGGGCCCGAGGGGCGCACGGTGTCGGTGGGCGGAGTGGAGCCCGCGTCGCTGGGCGGCCGACCCGCGCAGCGGATCCGCGCGGAGCTGGAGGGCCCCGGTGGGCGGACGCACCTGATTGCGTGGTTCGTGCCCCGGGGCGAGTGGGTGTACCGGCTGGTCTTCACCTGGCCCCAGGCCTACCCCGCGTATGGACGCGTGGTGGAGCGGATGACGGCGGAGGTGCGCTTCGAGGAGCCCGCGAGCCTGCGCTTCGCCCGGGCCCGTGCACTGCTGGTGCCGGGCGTCGCGGGGCCGCTGCGCGAGCTGGGGCACGCGCTGCGGCGATGGGGGCTGCCAGCGGATGCGGTGGAGCCCCTGGCCTCGGCGGTGCGGCTGGCCCCGGCGGACGTCGACACGCGAGTGGAGCTGGCCCGCGCGTTCTTCGAGTCCGGGCAGGTGGACGAGGGGTGTCACGCGGCGGCCGAAGCGCGGGTGTACGGGCCCTCCGATACGGGCGCGCTGGAGGCGGGGGTTCGGTGTGAGCTGGCGCGGGGGGACACCGCGGGCGCCCTGCTGCGCTTGGAGGAGGCCCGCCGCGTGGATCCTCGCGACGCGCGGCTTCGCGCGGTCGAGGGCGCTCTGAAGGCGGCGCTCGAAACGTCAGAGCCGTAGACAGAGCGTGCCGCATGGCGGAGAGCCCCTGGCGGGCGATGGCTGCTTCATCGCTCGCCGAACGGACGGACCGCGAGCCCCACGCCGAGCAGCGCTTCGTCGCGTCGGAGCAGCCCCGCATCGCTTCGCACGCCCGCGGCCGTGAGCCTCAGGAACACCGGCGCGTCGTTGACCGCGAGGACCACGTGCTCCAGCGCGACCTCCCCCCTCGCTCGGAAACGAGCCCCACCCTCGAAGTCGAAGCTCCATCCCGCGAGCCCCGTCGCGCGCAGCGCCCACCGGCCGTCCTGGGTTTCCCAGCCCGAGTCGAGGAGCAGCGACGTGAAGGGCGACACCTCATGCCGGGTGCCGTCGCGGTCGTGGCTCAGGGCATGGCTCGCGGAGGGCCCCACGGCCAGCCAGCCCCAAGGGGTGTTCGTGCGGAGTGGATCCAACAGCAGGCCCACGCGGCCCGTCTCCAGCGTCCAGCCCGGCCCCTCCCAGACGCGCCGCTCCAGGTGGGCCGCGCGCGCGGACAGCGCCACGTCGAAGGGGAAGGGGATGCGCCGTGGCCGCCCGATGGAGACGAGGAGCGAGCCTTCCTCCACGTGTCTGCGCAGGAGGCCGTCATAGCCCGTGAACGTCAGTCCAGGGCGCGCGCCTCTCCACGCCTCCGTCATGAGCAGGCGGTGTGAGTTGAGCCACAGCGAGTCGGTCTTGCTGCCGCTCGAGCGCTCCGTCCTCACGAGGAAGCCCGTGCGCAGGGCGAGGGCCGCCGCATCGTCCTGCACGCGCAGCGAGGAGCCCAGCACGAAGCCCGTGCCGGGGTCGAAGCAGGTGGGGAACGTCTCCCCGCCGGCTGTCCTGCCCTCGCAGATCACGCCGGGGGCGGGCAGGGTCCCCAGGAGCAGTGCCAACGCGAGCGCGACCATCCCGCGCCTAGCCCTTCCCGCCATGCGACGTCGGAGCGGAGCGCCGCGCTGGAGCCCACAGCGAGAAGCGCAGCCCCGCCTGCGCGGACCACTCCCAGCCCGCTGGCGCGTTCGCCAGGTCGTCGCGCCAGGTCCCTCGCCCGTCCAGCGTCAGGCTCACGGGCTGGTCGTTGATGGCCAGGGCGATGACCTCGTAGCCCGCGCGCAGCCGCAGTCGTTCGGGGCTCGGAGGCCGGCCCTCCACGCGCTGCGCGAGCACGACCTTCTGGGCCTCCACGCCGAAGAGCACGTGGTGGAAGCCGTTCGGGTCCAGCGTGAAGTCCCCCTCCAGCGCCGCGCCGGGCACGAGCGTGTAGAAGGCGTTCGTCAGGTCGCGCTCCACCGAGGGCCCCGTCCTCACGCGCACGTACGACGCGAGGTCCCGCGAGTGCCACAGGTCCAGCGTCACGTGCGTCGCGACCAGGGAGAGGAAGTCCGCCTTCACGTCCTCGCGACGGACCTGCTCCGCGTGGAGCACCTCCATCCAGAAGCCCATGTTGGCGTAGACGTCGAAGCGCCGGGGTTGGCCGTAGAAGGTCGTCACCCGGAAGAGCGGCGCGTCGTGCTCGCTGCGGAAGTCGTAGCGCAGGAGCGTGGCCTCGTACGAGGCCGCGTCCCCCAGGTACAGCTCCGTGTCCAGGATCGTCATCCGGTGCAGCCGGCCGGTTTCTCCCGGCCATTCCAGGTCCACGCCG
This sequence comes from Corallococcus silvisoli, assembly GCF_009909145.1. Lineage (NCBI taxonomy): Bacteria > Pseudomonadati > Myxococcota > Myxococcia > Myxococcales > Myxococcaceae > Corallococcus > Corallococcus silvisoli. Next base: position 39,624 of record NZ_JAAAPJ010000004.1, on the reverse strand, counting down.
AAGTCCACCCGGGCGCGCTCGTCGACGCCCTCCGTCGCGCGCACCCACCGCGGCGCCCAGGCCCCACCCACGCGGATCCGCCGGTGCAGGTCGAAGTTGTACTGCAACACGCGGCCGCGCTCGTCGCGGAACCATCCCGGCGGCGCCTCCGCGATGGCCGGCACCAGGTGGTACTCGCGCAGCTTCTCGGCGGGCAGCGGGAGTTGGAGGCAACGGGACACCCTCTGCAGCGGTTGGTCTCCCTCGTGCCCCTCGGAGTCCAGCACCATCGCGGGAGAGACGAGGCACTCCCGCTCCGCCTCGTCACAGCGGGCGCGCCACACCCCCGACGGGACGGCGGGGGTCGGCGGCAGTTGCAGGCACAAGGCTTCTCCCTCGTCGGGCTGCCGGGGAGAGGTCGCGTCCGGGATGGCCATCTGGAAGTTCCAGGGTTCGGGCGCCACGGTCACCCCCACTTCCACCGGAGCGTCCCGGCCCACCACGGGAGCATCCCGGCCCAGCACCGGAGCGTCCCGGCCCACCACGGGAGCATCTCGCGGAGCATCTCGTCCCGCCACGTCCGGCGTCTCCGCCTGCCCGAGCAGGAGGGCACACCCCAGGGTCACCGCTGAAACCAGCATCACTGCTCCTTGATGAGCGGCCCCCCGTGTTCCGGCCATGCGGGCGGGCTTTGGGGGAGGGGCCCTTACAAGGGTCGTGCCCCTGGCGGCTGGACGGGCTTCCGCGGACTTGCCCGTGCGACTGTGCAGGCGCCTGCACAGCGCCTGTGCACGGGACCGCGCGTTGGCGCGAGAACGACGCACCCCGTGTCCGCTCCGGTCGACCGGCGGGGGTGGGGGGGATATAAGCGCCCCGGCCCCGTGCGGTGTGCGCGGGCCCGTCCCGGACGACGAAGGAGCACGCGCGCGTGGCAAGCGACGGCGAAAAGGTTTCGCAGGGGGAATCCACCTTCACCCAGGCCATCCTGGGCGAGGAAACCCTGACGACGGCATGGGCGAAGCGGTGGCAGGCCCTGCCCTTCAGCGCTCGCATGGTCCTGGCGACCGCGGGCTTCGCGGCGCTGCTCTTCGTGCCCTACCTGGGCGCGGTCGGCCTGTGGGACCCCTGGGAGACGCACTACGGCGAAGTGGGCCGGGAGATGATCCAGCGCGGCGACTACGTCTATCCCTTCTGGGAGAACGCGTGGTTCTTCTCCAAGCCGCCCCTCACCATGTGGCTGCAGGCCCTGGGGATGAACATCGTCGGCGCGCTGAAGAGCGACGGCGCCATGGGCCTCTACACGGAGTGGGGCATGCGCATGCCCTTCGCCATCCTCAGCATCACCGCCGTGGCGCTGCTGTCCCTGGCGGTGGCGCGGGTGGTGAGCGCGCGGGCGGGGTTGGCCACGGGCTTCGTGCTGTCCACCATGCCGCTGTACTTCCTGCTCACGCGGCAGACCGTCACCGACACGCCGTTCGTCACCACCTTCGTGTGCGCCATGGCGTGCGCGCTCATCGCCCAGTTGGATGACACGACGAAGCACCGCGCCGGCTGGTGGTACGCCTTCTACGTGTTCGCGGGGCTGGCCACGCTGGCCAAGGGCCTGCTGGGCGTGGGGCTGCCGGCGGTCATCCTGGTGCTGTACGCGGTCGCCGCCGTCATCCCGTGGACCCGCGAGAGCCTGGAGGCGCACCTGAGCTGGCTCTTCAGCGGGGAGGCCCGCGCCCAGGTGCGCGCGGGCACCCGGGCGATGCCGGTGCTGTGGGCGCAGATGTACCGGATGAAGCTGGGCACGGGCATCCTCACCTTCGCGGCCGTGGCGGTGCCCTGGTACCTGACGCTGTGCCTCTTCAACGGCGTGGACGACGAGGGCAAGCTGTTCTGGTACCGCTTCTTCATCCACGACCACCTGAACCGCCTCACCGCGGGCGTGTACACCACCACGCCGGGCGGGTCGTTCACCTACTTCATCGAGCAGGGCGGCTTCGCCATCTTCCCGTGGGTGGCGCTGGTGCCCGGCGCGTTCGCGGTCGTGTCGCGCCTCAAGCTGCGGTCCCGGGACAAGGCGGACCACCTGGCGCTCATCGCCGTCCTGTGGGTGGCGTTCGCGTTCTACCTGCTGGCCTCCAGCGCGACGAAGTTCCACCACTACGTGTTCCCGGTGCTGCCGGGGCTGGCCATCCTCATCGCGCTGTTCGTGGACCGGCTGTGGAAGGACGGCGTCGCCGAGCACTCGGTGAGCCTCATCTTCGGGCTGGTGCTGTTCATCCTGGTGGGCAAGGACCTGGCGGAGAACCCCAAGGACTTCACCGACCTGTTCGTCTTCAACTACGACCGGCCCTATCCGCAGGACCTGGTCACCAAGCCCATCGCGTTCTTCTCCTCGCGCGCCCTGTGGATGGGCGACCTGGTGACGCTGGTGCTGCTGGCGTTCGGCGTGTACCTGGCCTTCGAGGCCTTCTCCTCCAAGAGCAAGGCGGAGCGCCCGGCCGCCGCGCGCGCGGTGGCGCTGGGGCTGCTGCTCACCGGCGTGGCCTCGCTGGTCGCGGTGGCCACGCAGGGGCAGGTGTCCGCGATGGGGCTGTGGGGCGTGGCGCTGGCGCTGCTCGCGGGCTTCCTCTTCTGGCAGGCGTCGCGGCCGGAGGAGGCGCCGGGGCGCACGGTGCTCCAGACGGTGGGCTTCGGCCTCGCGCTCGTGGGCGTGATGCTGGCGGTGCGCGGCTTCAAGGGCCCGCCCGCGTCGGACGCGCTCTTCAAGGCCTTCTCCGGCACCGTCAACGTGAAGGTGGGCCTGGGCTTCGCGTTCGGCGTGGCCGGCATGCTGGCGGTGGTGGCCGCGCTGCAGCGCTCGCGCGTGCTGCTGTTCAGCACGTTCTGGGGGCTGGCCGCGGGCCTGGCGCTCTGGTTCAACTGGGGCCACTGGGTGGACCTGTCCCACCACTGGACGCAGCGCGACCTGTTCTGGCGCTACTACGCCCAGCGGCAGCCGGGGGAGCCCATCGCCGCGTACATGATGAACTGGCGCGGAGAGACGTTCTACTCGCGCAACACGGTGGAGCAGTTCCGCGCGGGTGACGCCAACACGCGCATGCGCCAGTTCGCGTCGCGGCCCGGCCGTGAGTGGGCGCTGGTGGAGCACAACCGTTTGTCGCTGCTGCGCAACGCGGTGGGCTCCGACAAGACCGTCACCCTCATCGACCGGGACATCAACAACAAGTTCGTCCTGGTGACCATCGAGTGAGCATCGTCATCCCGATGCCGCGCGTGGACGCCCCCGTGGAGGGGGGCCTGCGCGTGCGCGGACTGGCGAAGCGCTTCGGCGAGCGCACCGCCGTGGAGGACCTCACCTTCGACGTGCGGCCCGGGGAGGTGTTCGGCCTCCTGGGCCCCAACGGCGCGGGCAAGACGACGACGGTGCGCATGCTGACGGGGCTGCTCAAGCCCTCCAGCGGCGACGCGGAGGTGTGGGGCCACTCCGTCACGTACGACGGTGAAGCCCTGCGCAAGGTGGTGGGCCTGCTGACCGAACAGCCCGGGCTCTACGACCGCCTCACCGCCCGGGAGAACCTGCGCTTCTTCATCAAGCTGCACGAGCTGGACGACGCCACCGCGTGGCCCCGGGCGCAGCACTACCTGGAGCGGTTCGGGCTGGGGGGCCGCGAGGACGACCCGTGCGGGGGCTTCAGCAAGGGCATGCGCCAGAAGCTGGCCATCGTGCGCACGCTGGTGCACGACCCGCGCGTCATCTTCCTGGACGAGCCCACGAGCGGCCTGGATCCGGAGTCCGCGCGCACCGTGCGCGACGCGGTGGCGGAGCTGGCCTCCGAGGGGCGCACCATCGTCCTGTGCTCGCACAACCTGGCGGAGGTGGAGCGGCTGTGCGAGCGCGTGGCCGTGGTGCGCCGCCGGCTGCTCGCGCTGGGGCCGGTGCGCGAGCTGCGCCGCTCGGGACAGGCGCTGGACGTGCGCGTGGAGGGGGACGCGGAGTCGTTCCGGCCCGCGCTGGCGAGGCTGCCCTTCGCGCCCAACGTGCTGCTGGAGGGCGGGCGCCTGCGGGTGATGCTGGCGGATGAAGCGCATGCGCCGGACGTGGTGGCGTGCCTGGTGGCGGCGGGCGCGCGCGTGCACAGCGTGGTGCCCGCGCAGCGGCCGCTGGAAGAGGTGTACCTGGACCTGCTGCGCGCAGGGGAGGGGTGACCATGGCCTTCCGGCCGCGACGGGCGCTGGCGGTGTTCTGGAAGGACTCGCTGGACCTGCGCAAGAACGTGGGCCTGCTGCTGTCCATGGCGGTGCTGCCGCTGGTGATGGTGACGGTGCCCATTGGCGTGGTGTGGTCGTACGTGCGGCAGCCGGACCACTCCGACCTGCGCACGGTGGCGCTCTTCTACGACCCCACGCTGCCCCTGGGCGCGAGCGCGGCGCGCTTCCTCATCGACAAGTCGCTCACCGACTGGTTCGGCATGTTCCTGGTGATGCCCGTCTTCATCCCCATCCTCATCGCGTCCCAGAGCGTGGCGGGGGAGAAGGAGCGCCGCACGCTGGAGCCGCTGCTCTCGTCGCCGGTGTCCGCGTCGGAGCTGGTGGCGGGCAAGAGCCTGGCGGCGCTGGTGCCCGCGGTGGTGATGACCTGGATCGCGTTCGCCTTGTTCTGCGTGGGCGTGGACTGGGTGGCGTGGCCGCTGGTGGGGGCGCCGCTGATGCCCAACGCGCTGTGGGGCTTTGGCGTGTTCGTGCTGGCGCCGCTGTTCGCCTTCTTCGGCAACGGCGTCGCGGTGCTCATCTCCGCCCGCGTGAGCGAGGCGCGCATGGCGCAGCAGCTGTCCGCACTGGTGGTGCTGCCGCTGGTGGGGCTGGTGGGCGGCCAGGTCGCGGGCGTGCTCAAGGCCGGCCTGGGGTACTACGCCATCCAGGGCGCGGTGGTGCTGGTGCTGGACTTCGTCCTCTTGTGGGCCAGCATTCGCCTCCTCGACCGGGAACGTCTGGTCAGCCGCTGGGGTTGAGTCACTGGCGGGTGGGAGACGGGGCCGCCAGGGGGCCGGGCGGGCGGGCAGGGGCCCGTGAAGCTGTTATGTTCCGGGAAGGACGCCGGGGCGGAAGCGGTCGCGCTTTCGCGCCGGAGACCCTGCATTTAAGGGCTGGGGTTACGGAAGCTTTGAAGACCTGCCGCCCAGGCGGCCACGGAGGCGCTGAAACAGACATGGGGATCTTCGACAGCATCAAGGGCGAGGCGCAGCGGAACTTCATCGCCCGCGCGGACAGCGCGAAGGGTGAAATCGTCTACAAGTATCCGGAGAAGAACGTCCGGATGAAGACGCAGCTCACCGTGGACGCGGATGAGGTGGCGCTGTTCGTCAAGGACGGCAAGGTGGAGGGGAAGCTGGGCCCCGGTCGCCACACGCTGGACACGAACAACATCCCGTTCCTGTCGCGGCTCCTGGAGGGCTTCACCGGCGGCAACATGTTCATGGCGGAGATCTTCTTCGTCTCCAACCGCGAGCACACGGGCGTGAAGTTCGGCGGCCCCATTGGCGACGTGCGCGACCCGGAGACGGGCCTGGGCATCGGCACCATGGTGTACGGCGACTTCTCCATCCGCGTGACGGAGCCGGAGAAGCTGGTGGTCGGCCTGGTGGGCATGGGCCGCGCCTCCAACGAGGAGTTCCTGGGCTGGTTCAAGGGCCAGGTGCTCAAGGTGACGCGCGACCGCACCGCCGAGCTGCTGGTGAAGAAGAAGTGGCCGCTGCTGGACGTGACGAGCGGCGCCTACGTGGAGGAGATGGAGCAGGAGATCCTCGCCGGCCTCAAGCCGCACGTGGACGGCTACGGCCTCACCATCGTCCGCATGGGCAACTTCGTCGTCAGCATCAAGCCGGAGGACGAGGTCACGCTGAAGAAGCTGTCCAAGGACGTCGCGTACTCGCGGCTGGCCGGCGGCTTCCAGCAGTACGCCCAGGGCCAGGCGATGCTCGGCGCCTCCGAGGGCATGGCCAAGGGCGGTGGCGGCTCCGACGGCGCCATGCAGGGCATGGGCATGGGCATGGGGTTCGGCATGGCGCAGATGTTCGCCAACCAGCAGGGCCACGCGCAGCAGCGTCCCGCGGAGCCCGCCCAGGCGGCGCCCCCGGCGGACACGCGCAGCCCGGCGCAGCGGCTCAAGGAGATCAAGGAGCTGAAGGACGCGGGCGTGCTCTCCGACGAGGAGTACAACGCCAAGCGCGCGGAGCTGATGAAGCTGCTGTAGTCCCGCCGCTGCCGCGATGAGCCGCGAGGCCCTGTCTCCCCGGTGGGAGGCGGGGCCTTCGTGCTTCAGGGGGCTGGCGTGCCCGGCACGGCGAGCCGCAGGTGTTCGTGCAGCGTCTCCGCGCGCAGGTAGAGGAACTGCACGTCGCCGAAGGCCAGCGTGGCGCCGTCGTGGAGCATCACCTGGGCCTTGAAGGCCAGGGGGGCGCCGTTGATGAACGTGCCGTTCATGGACTGGGCGTCGCGCACGGAGAAGTCCCCGGAGGCCGCGTTCCAGCGCAGGGTGGCGTGGTGCTGGGACACGGACGGCTCCGGCACCATGAGGTCGCACGCGTCGGTGCGGCCCACGGTGAACTCCTCGCCGTCCTGGTTCGGCTGGAGGAAGTGCACCTCCAGGTTGTCGAAGTCGCGCAGCATCGCGAGCAGGCGCTCGCCCATGCGCGAGCGGTGCGCCATGCCCACCGTGCGCGCGCCAATCATGGCGGGGGCCACGTCGCGGAAGACGGCCTCCACGGGCTGCTGGATGAGGGCCACGGAGCCGGACGCGGCCCGGAAGGCTTCCAGCGAAGCGCCCGCGAAGGGGCGGAGCTGTTTCACGGACACCATGTCCCCGACCCTACGTGCAACCGGCGGGGACGGAAAGGGGACGCGAAGGCAGGATGGCCGCTAGGAGGCGGGCGGTGTGGGGACGGTCGGCTTCGTGTCGGGAACCGGGGCCGGTGGGGGCGGCGCCGGAGCCGGCGGCGCGGCGGGCGCCGGGGTGTCGTCCAGCCGGCGCAGGTCCAGCTTCATGGGCACCTGGAGCGTGGTGCTCAGGCGCAGCAGCAGCACGTCCGGTGCGAGTCCGTTCTCACCAATCGCCTGCGTCACCTCGCGCGCGGACGGCGCGCTGCCCCGCGCCCAGAGCTCCTTGAGGAACGCGCCCGCCTCCGGTGCGTGCCACCACGCCGGACCGAAGCGCGCCTTCAGCTGCCCCTGGAGCTGCCCCGCCAGGAACCACGCCCGGAAGCTGTCCGCGGATTGGTAGAAGTCCTCCTGGTCCACGAGGTAGCGCTCCACGTCGTCCTCGGTCATGGGCATGGCGCCGGTGCGCGCCATCAGCGCGCGGTACAGCTCGCGCGGATCCACGGCCGCGCGCCGGTGCAGCTCCAACTGGTAGAGCAGCCGGCCCGCCGCGTGGCGGATGAGGTACAGCTTGTGCGCGCTGGAGGCCGCCAGGAACTGCGCGCGCTTGTCGTTGTCCCCCAGCACGCCCGCGTGCTCCTCCAGCCACACCGGGTCCTCCAGCAGGTCCTCGAAGAGCGCCGAGTACGCCTCGCCCACCGTGGGGTTGCCCAGCCGCGCCAGCTCGAAGCGCGGCTCCTGGGTGAAGGCCGTGTGCAAGAGGTGCCCCATCTCATGCAGCACGCGGCCCTGGTGCAGCACGCCCGTGCCGGGCTTGAACGACAGCCGCACGTCGGCGGGCACCTTCACCGCCAGGGCCAGCGGGCGCGGGTTCTTCTGGGGCAGGTCGCGCGCGTCCACCTTCACGTTGGGCAGCGCGGCCACGTCGATGCCCAGGCCCGCCACGGTGGCCTGCGCCTTCGCGAGCGACTCGCCCTTGGGGAACGCGTCCTCCACCTCTCGCGAGCGGAACAGGCGGGGGATGTCCGCGCGGGTGATCTGCGCGAAGGGCAGCCCCAGCTCGCGCTGGCTCAGCCGCTCCATCACCAGCCGGTACGGCTCCTGCGTGGCCTGGAGCACCTCCTCCGCCAGCTGGGCCAGCCGCTCCAGGTCCGCCTGCCGGAGCTCGCTGCCGAAGGCCTCGTAGGACTCGAAGCCCATCTGCTTCACCAGCTCCTCCGTGCGCGCCTCGCGTCGGAGCAGCGTCTGGTTGAGGCGCGTGAGCGCGGGCGTGGCGGCCGCGTAGAGGGCCTTGCGCTTCAAGGCGCTCTTCTCGTTGGCGAGCAGCCGCTCCAGGTCGTGGTAGCGCACCTCGCGCCCGTCCACGCTCAGCTTGAGCGACGCCTCCAGGTTGGCGGACGCGTCGTTGTACTCCGCCAGCTCGCGCGCCAGGAACTCACCGGCGAAGTGACCGTGGAGCGCGGTGAGCGCACGCAGCTCGCGCGGCTCCTTCGTCAGGTGCCGGAGCCGGTCGATGCGGCGCAGGTTCTCCAGGCTGAAGAGCGGCTCCTTGCCGGTGTACGTCGCCGCGATGTCCACCGCCTTGCCCTCCGTCCAGTAGTCCCAGACGAGCCGGTGCTGTTCCTCCAGGAGGAGGGCCGCCTCCGTGGAGAGGGCGTTCACCTCGCCGGTCAGGAGCTGCTCCTCGCTGGGAGGGGGAGCCACGACCGCGGGGGGCGCCTTATGACAGGCGCTCAGCAAACACACGGTGGCGGCGAGGAGGGACGGAATCCTTGGGGACATGAGGCCGCCCATGTTACTTCCGACCTGCCGATGCCCAACGTAAACCCATGGCGGGCGGCCCGCGGACGCCAGGGCCTGTACTCCGCCCTGCGCCACTTCTTCGCCGGCCAGGGATACCTGGAAGTGGAGACGCCGCTGCTCGTGCCCACCCCCGGCATGGAGCCGTACATCTCCGCCTTCGAGACGCCCTTCGTCCCAGAGACGGACCTGGGCAGGGCCCGCACGCTCTACCTGCACACCAGCCCCGAGTACGCGATGAAGCGCCTGCTCGCGCGGGGGGCCGGTCCGCTGTTCCAGATATGCAAGGTGTTCCGGAACGGCGAGGTGTCCCAGACGCACAATCCGGAGTTCACGCTGCTGGAGTTCTACCGGCCGCACGCGGACTACCACGCCATCATGGACGACCTGGAGGGCGCGCTCGCCCAGGCGGGCCGGGCGGCGGCGGACGCGAAGGAGGGCGAGCCTGGCGCGGACCCCGCGTTCTTCACGCGCACGCCCTATGAGCGGGTGACGGTGCGGGACGCCGTGCTGCGCGCCACGGGCGTGGACCTCCACCAGCACGCGGAGGGCGCGTCGCTCAAGCGGGCGGCGGAGGCGGTGGGCGTGCGCACGGGGGACGCGACGTCGTTCGACGACGTCTTCTTCCACCTGTTCCTGCAGAAGGTGGAGACGGGGCTGGGGCACGAGCGGCCGACGTTCCTCATCGAATACCCGGCGTCCATGGCGGCGCTGTCCCGGCTGAAGCCCGGGGACGGCCGCGTGGCGGAGCGGGTGGAGCTGTACGCGAAGGGGTTGGAGCTGGCGAACGGCTTCTCCGAGCTGACGGACGCGGTGGAGCAGCGCGCGCGGCTGGTGGAGGAGCAGGACTTGCGGCGCAGGCTGGGCCGCTCCGTGTATCCCCTGGACGAGCGCTTCCTAGAGGCGGTGGGCCGCATGCCGCCCTCGGCGGGCATCGCCGTGGGGCTCGACCGAATCCTGATGCTGCTGCTCGGGGTCCAGCGCATCGAGGACGTCCTCCTGTTCCCCGCGCACGGGTTCGTCTGATGCTCAAGGTGCTCCAGACGGTGTTCGCTGGCACGGCCGCGGTGGGGCTCACGGGCGCGGCGTCCGCGGCGGTGTCGGTGCTGTCCGGGTTCGACAACCACCAGGCGGCGGACAAGGTGCTGGGCCTCTGGGCCCGCTCGGGGCTGGCGTCGGCGGGCGTCCGGCATGAAGCCTTCGGGGTGGAGAACATCCCGAAGGAAGGCCATGTCGTCTTCGTGTGCAACCACCAGTCGCACTTCGACGCGATGGTGAACTTCGCGCACATCGACAAGCACACCCGCTACGTGGCCAAGGCGGAGCTCTTCAAGGTGCCGGTGTTCGGCCGGGCCATGCGCCGGGCGGGCAACATCCCCGTGCAGCGCACCGGCGGCGCGGATGACAAGGCGCGGCTGGCGGAGGCCGTGACGGCCCTGCGCGAACGGGTGAGCGTGCTGTTCTACGCCGAGGGCACCCGAAGCCCGGACGGCGAGCTGAAGCCCTTCAAGCGCGGCGCGGCGACGCTGGCCATCCAGGCGCAGGTTCCGGTGGTCCCCATGGCCGTCTCCGGCACCCGGCTCATCCTCCCCAAGGGCGGGCGGGCCATCCAGTGGGGCCAGCGGGTCGCGTTGGTCGTGGGCGAACCGGTGCCCACGCAGGGGCTCACCCTGGACGACCGGGACACCCTCACGCACCGCCTGGAAGAGGCGGTGGCCAGGCTCTACGCCGAGGCGCGACAGCGCTCGGGAGACATTCCATGAAGAAGACGAACCAGACCACGTTCCAGTCCCATCCCTGGCATGGCATCTCGCCCGGGCCGGAGTCCCCCGAGGTCGTCAACGCGTACATCGAGATCGTCCCCACGGACGCGGTGAAGTACGAGTTGGACAAGGAGTCCGGCATCCTCAAGCTGGACCGTCCCCAGCGCTTCAGCAGCCAGTGCCCCACGCTCTACGGCTTCATCCCGCGCACGTACTGCGGCGATCAGGTCGCGAAGCGCTGCGCGGAGCGCACCGGCCTCAAGGACATCCACGGCGACGGGGACCCCATGGACATCTGCGTGCTGACGGAGAAGGTCGTCTCCAACGGCAACCTGCTGGTGCACGCGGTGCCCATTGGCGGCTTCCGGATGGTCGACGGCAACGAGGCCGACGACAAGATCATCGCGGTGCTGGAGTCGGACCTGGTCTACGGCGAGCTCCAGTACATCGCGCAGCTGCCGCGCCCGCTGCTGGACCGCCTGAAGCACTACTTCCTCACCTACAAGCAGATTCCGGGTGAGGGAAAGCGCAGCGTGGAGATCGCGGAGGTCTACGACCGGCCGGAGGCGATGGAGGTCATCCGGCGCAGCATCCGTGACTACGACAAGCTCTTCGTGGAGCCGGAGCCGAAGTCGGCCCGGAAGGCAGCGCCCCGCCGCAAGGCCCCGGCGTCCAAGGCCCCGGCGGTGTCCAAGGCTCCGGCGTCCAGCGCCCCCAGGTTTCCGGCGTCCAGGACCTCCGGGGCCAAGGGCGCTTCCTCTCGCGGCGGGAAGTAGTCCCTGCCCCACGGTGCCCCGAGCGCGGAGGGGAGCGGCTGCTGGCCCCCCTTCCCGCGCGGGTGCCCGCGCTCGCCTTGCTAGGAGCGGCGGGCGCGCTTGGGCGCGGGGGTGGCGCGCTTGCCACGGGCGGGCTTCGCGGCCTTGCGCGCCGGCTTCTTGGCGGACGGGGCCGGCTTCGCGGCCTTCTTCGCGGTGGCCTTCTTGGCCACGGACTTCACCCGCGCGGCGGCCTTCTTGGCCACGGACTTCACGCGGGCCACGACCTTCTTCGCGGCCTTCTTCACCGGGGCCACGGCCTTGGGCGAGGCGGGCTTCTTGCCCGTGGACCGGGACGGCTTCGAGGCGGGGCCGGGGACGGCGGTGCCGCGCGCGGGGAGCTGATCCACGAACTTGCGGGGCGCGATGGCGCGGTAGCTCTCGTCGATCCACGCCTTGATGACGGGCACCGGCACCTGCGAGGCCTCGTCGAAGTGGGCCGTCACCCAGCCGCTCTTTCCCAGGCCGTACTCGGTGGGCTCGGTGAAGGGCAGCGTGAGGGCGGCGTCCTTGGAGTCGGGCAGCTTGGCGGAGAGGTTCAGCTTCTCGCCGTCCACGGTCATGAAGAGGAAGGTCTTGTCATTGACCTTCATCGCGCGGTGGCCCCAGGGGAAGTCCTCGTGGGCGCCGGGGTAGCTCATCGCATGTTCGCGCAGTACCGCTTCGACCTTCTGCGTCTCGTTCTCTGCGGGCATGGGCACCTTGCTTCGTTGTGTGTCGTGACAGCTTAACCGGACCTGTCGCATCCGGCGTATTCCCCAATGTGTCAGTCCAACTTGCGACGGCGGGTGACAGCCACCCCGTGGCTTCCCGCATCCTCCCGGACCCTTGTCCCTAGGTCCCGGCGCGGCCCCGCGCATAGTCTCTGGGTCAACGATAAGGAGTCGTCTCCCGATGCCCCAGTCGCTGCTCGCCACGGATGGCTACAAGTTCAGCATGGCGGAGGCCGGCTGGCCCCTGCGGAAGGAGACCTTCTACTATTCGCACCGCAAGGGCGGCCCCCAGGTGATGCCGTTGGACCTGGAGGCGTGGGTTCGCCAGCTTCTGCCGGTGCCCCAGCCAGAGGACTACGCGTTCCTCGCCCAGCACGACTACGAGATGGGCGTCGGCTTCAAGGCGTCCATCCTGCGCACGGAGCGGCTCTCCGTGCGCGCCATTCCCCGGGGCGCGGTGTTCCTGCCGCGCGAGCCCATCCTCACGCTCACGGGGCCCTCCTCGCTGGTGTCGTGGTTGGAGCCGCTGCTGTTGCAGCTCAACTATCGCATCCAGGTGGCCACCCAGGCGCTCCAGGACCGCGACGCCCTGGCCCGGGCCCTCGCCACGGTGACGTGCGAGGAGGAGAAGCGCATCGCCCTGGAGACGTTGGACCAGGTGGGCGTGCGGGCGGTGCCCATCCGGGTGGACTCGGAGGGCTACCAGCAGCGCGTGCGGGCGCAGGTGAAGGAGCTGGTGGACATCGTCGAAGACCCCGCCCGCATCTTCGAGGTGGGCCTGCGCGCGGCGACCTGCCTGGAGCAGCACACGCTGGCGCTCCGCGCCTGCCAGGACGTGGGCGTGCAGCGCACGAGCAACGTGGAGGGCGCGCGGGCGCTGGGGATGATCCCCGTGGGCACGATGGGCCACGAGCACGTGCAGCGCTACGGCTCCGACGACGCGGCCTACCGCGCGATGCACGAGCGCCGGCCGCAGCGCTCCAGCTACCTGCTGGACACCTTCGACACGCTCACCTCCGGCATTCCGGCGGCCTTCAAGCTCATCTCCGAGGAGCCGCAGGGCGGGGACTCCATCCGGTTCGATTCCGGCAACAAGCGGCTCCAGTACCTGTACGCGGTGACGCGCGCGAAGGACCTGGACATCCGGCCGGTCATCATCCTGGAGGACGGCCTGGACGCGCAGATGACGCGCGACTTCGAGGAGCTGCGCAAGCAGGTGGGCTGGGAGCCGACCGCGCAGTTCTACGGCTACGGGGGCCACATCGTGGCGCGGACCTTGTCCCACGCGCTGACGCGTGACCGGGTGGCGGCCATCTACAAGCTGTCGTGTTCAGGGGCGACGCCGGTGATGAAGTTCGGCAACGAGCTGGCGGAGGGCAAGCAGAGCGTGCCGGGCACGCCGGTCCTCTTCCGCCGCCGCACCGGCTCCGGGCCGCTGGGGCTGGTGGGGCAGGCAGGGGAGGCGACGCCCCAGGGCTACTTCCCCCTGATGGAGGCGGCCGCCGCGGCGCCGTCGCTGATGGGCGCCGAAGGCCTCACGGCGGAGGAGCAGCGCATCGGCTACACTTCGGCCACGACGGCGCTGGTGGAGTCGATTACCCGGCGCCACTTCCCGCAGGGCCGCTGACGCTTCCCGGGGTCCGGGAGTGGGCGGCTCCAGGCGGTCCTGGAGAGGACGTCATGTCGCTGCCCCCACCCCGGTTCCACGACGACGCGCGAGCGGGCCAGCTCTACCTGGAGCGCGTGGCCGAGGTCTCCGAGGAGGCCCTGCGCTACGCCGCCGAGCACCGCGTCCGTCCGGCCCGAGAGGACGGCCTGCGCATCGCGGCGTTCGGCATCGACGCGCAGGTGGCCTTCTGCACGCCCGGCGCGAGCCTCTTCGTGCCGGGCGCGGTGGAGGACACGCAGCGCACGCTGCGCTGGCTGTACGCGAACCTGGACCGGCTCACGGGGCTGGTGTTCTCGCTGGACACGCACCGGGCCTTCCAGATCTTCCATCCGGCGTGGTGGCGGGACGCGCGGGGACGCCCGCCCCCGCCCATGACGGTCATCACCGCGCGGGACGTGCGGGACGGCCGCTGGACGGCGACGCGCTTCCCGGAGGAGAGCCTGGCGTACTGCGAGGCGCTGGAGGCGAGTGGACGGTACGTGCTGACCATCTGGCCGTACCACGCGCTGCTGGGCGGACAGAGCCACGCGCTGGTGCCGGCGATGTACGAGGCGAGCCTCTTCCACGCGCTCGTGCGGGACACGCCCACGCACTTCGAGCTGAAGGGCGAGCACCCGCTGACCGAGAACTACTCCGTGATGGCGCCGGAGGTGACGGAGGTGAAGGGCCAGCGCGTGGGCGAGTTCAACGCGCGGCTGCTGGAGCACCTGCTGTCGTTCGACCGCGTGTATGTCTTCGGGCAGGCCAGCTCCCACTGCGTGCTGTCCACGCTGCGGGACCTGCAGCAGTCCCTGGAGCGCACGGATCCGTCGAAGCTCCAGCGCATCCACATCCTGGAGGACGCGATGAGCCCCGTGCCCGCGCCGCCGTTGGAGCCGCTGCCCGCGGGCCTGGACTTCCCCCGCGTGGCGAAGGAGGCGCTGGAGGGCTTCCGGGCCGCCGGGATGCGCGTGGTGCGGACGACGGATCCCCTGGCGCCGTAGCGCGAGCGCGGCGTCCATCGGATGGGGCTGGAGGGGCGCCCCTGTCCGACGCGCCGCTACCGGCCCAGCCGCGCGAGCGCCCAGCGCGCGGTGGCCTCGCGCAGCGTCTCCCGCGCGTCGGCGCCAGGGCGGGCCTGTCCGCTCAGCTCCACCACCTCCTGGAACAGGGACAGCTCCGGACCGTTGTCGCGCTGCACGGTGCCCGCGAAGAGCACCACGTGGGTGCCCTGCGCGCGCGCCAGCCTCGCGAGCGCCACGGGGCCCTTGCCCAGCGCGGTCTGCCGGTCGAACCGGCCTTCCCCGGTGAGCACCAGGTCCGCGAGCAGCACCCGCCGCTCCAGCCCCAGCGCCCGCGCCACCAGGTCGTAGCCGGACGTCAGCTTCCCGCCCGCGAGCGCCGCCAGCCCATACCCCAGCCCGCCCGCCGCGCCCGCGCCAGGGAGGGCCGCGGCGCCTTCGTCCACGAGACGGCAGAACGTCGCCAGCGCCGCCTCCAGCTCCTGCACCGCGGCGGCATCCGCGCCCTTCTGCGGACCGAAGAGGCGCGCGGCGCCGTCCTCGCCCAGCAGGGGCGTCGTGACGTCCGTGGCCACCAGGAACTCCACCTGCCCCAGGCGCGGGTGCTTCCCGTCCGCCTCCACGCGCGCGAGCCGGGCGAGGCTCGCTCCTCCCGGCGGAAGGGGCGCCCCGTCCGCGTCCAGGAAGCGGAAGCCCAGGGCCTCCAGCGCGCCCTTGCCTCCATCCGTGGTGGCGCTGCCACCCAGGCCGACGATGAGCCGCTCGCAGCCCGCGTCCAGCGCCGCGCGCATCAGCTCCCCGGTGCCGTGGGTGCATGCGGCCCGCGCGTCCCGCTGCTCCGGCGGCACCAGGGCGAGGCCCGACGCCTGCGCCATCTCCACCACCGCCGTGCGCCCGTCGTCCAGCCGCGCCCAGCAGGCCTCCACCGGCGCGCCCAGGGGACCGCGCACCGTGAGCCGCCGCCGCTCACCCCGAGCCCCCGCGAGCAGCGCATCCAGCGTCCCCGGACCTCCGTCCGCCAGCGGCGCCACGTCCAGCACCACGTCCAGGGAGGCCTCACGCAGCCCCTCCGCCATGGCGTCCGCGGCCTCGGCCGCGCTCAGGGTGCCCTTGAACTCCTGGGGCGCGAGGAGCCAGCGTGGGCGGATCACGTTCGGACACCCACGGGCTCGGACCGCGTGGAGCAGGCCTGCCGCGAACACGGCGCCGCGGGCGCGCGACGGGCGCGGTACGTCCTCGCGGACACGGGGGGACTGAGGTGGGCGTTCCGCCACCGCGTCAGCAGCATGGACTTCATGGTTCCTCCCGGGCCGGGGCGGTGTTGACCCCCGCATACCATTCCAGGAGGGGCCGTGGGCCCTGGAGCGACGGCATGACGCGTTGCGAGATCCGCTCCAGCCGCAGGAGCAGCCGCGTCACCTCATCGGAGGGCTGACGGGCGGGGCCCTGGATGCGCGAACAGAAGAACGTCCGGCAGCCGAAGGGCCGGTCCGCGTACACCGTGCAGCGCTTGCCCGCGGCGTCCAGGAATGGACAGCCGCCGTCGGCGCGGAGCGGCGGGAGGGGGCGTCCCCGCGTGAGCACCTCCCACTCCGGGAGCCACAACCAGGGCTGTCGCTTCGTCACGGCCAGCTGGCAGCACTCGCCGCTCGCCGCGCACGAGTACGGGGCGTAGGCCGCGTCCGCCTGACGGTAGACGGTGCGCGTCTCCTGCATGGCACGCTCCAGCGCCCGCGTACCGGTCGCGGGGGCCTCGTCGTCTGCGTCGTCCCATTCCCCGCGTGCCATGCCTGAACCATTCTCGCACGTCGGGGCCCGGTGGGCGGACCCCATGGGTCGTACCCTAACTCACAGCATGCGCAGCACGAAACATTTGAGGTACCGCGTCTCGCGCAGGTTGAGGAGGACGGGGTGGTCGCGGCCCGCGCCCCGGCGCTCGATGATCTGCACCCGGCGCTTCGCGTCCGACGCCGCGGAGGCGAGCATCTCCTCGAAGGACTGCTCGTCCACGTGGTACGTGCAGCTCGCGGTCACCAGGATGCCGCCGGGGCGCAGGAGCTGGAAGGCGCGCAGGTTGAGTTCCTTGTAGCCGCGCACCGCCGCCGGGATGGCGTCCTTGTTCTTCGCGAACGAGGGCGGATCCAACACGATGGTGTCGTAGCGCTTGCCCTCGTCCACCGCGTCGCGCAGGAAGTCGAACGCGTTGGCCGTCACCACGTCCAGGTTGGTGAGCTTGTTGGCCTGGGCGTTGTCGCGCAGCTGCGCGGAGGCCGCGTCCGAGATCTCCACCGCCGTGACGTGCCTGGCGCGAGTGGCCAGCTGGAGCGCGAACCCGCCCACGTAGCTGAAGCAGTCCAGCGCGTCGCCGAAGGCGTAGTGCGCCGCCATCACGTGGTTCTCACGCTGGTCCAGGAAGGCGCCCGTCTTCTGGCCGTCGAGGAGGTCGGCGCGCATGCGCACCAGGCCCTCGTCGAAGGAGACGGGGCCCGGGGGCAGGGCGCCTCGCAGCAGGCCCTTCTCCGGCGTGAGGCCCTCCAGGTGGCGCACGCTCACGTCGGAGCGGTTGACGATGCCCTTGGGGTGGAACTGCTCCTCCAGCAGGTCCGCGATGAGCGCCTTGCGCTGCTCCATCGCGGGGACCAGGAACTGCACGCTCAGGTAGTCGCCGTAGCGGTCCACCACGAGCCCGGGCAGGCCGTCCGCCTCGCCGTGCACCAGCCGGTACGTCGTCTCACCGGGCAGCGCCAGCTTGCGCAGCCGCTCCGCGGACTGGAGGCGCTGGCGGAAGAAGTCCTCGTCCACCGCGACGTCGTCGTTGGTGAGCCAGCGCAGGGAGATCTTCGACTGCTTCGAATAGAAGGCCTTGCCCATGAACCAGCCGCGGCCGTCCACCACGCGCACGACCTCGCCGCCCTGGAGGCCGGGGTCGCCGTTGAGGTCCGCGCGGTAGATCCACGGCGGGCCCGCGAGCCACCGGTCCGACCCGCGGCGCAGCAGCATCACCTGGGGCGTGCCGTCCGGCCCCAGCTCGGGCGAGGTGCGGTCCGCGCGCATCTTCTCCGGGCGCTGACCGGGCTTCCCGCGTCCGGGGGGAGGGGCACCGGGGCGGCCGGAGCGAGGGGGAGGGGAGGGCTTCATCGAGGCGTTCTCTGAGGAAAAGGGCGGGGAGGGACCGCGCGGCGTATACTCGCAACCCGCGTGAGATACGAGTTGGTCCTTCAGGCGGGGGCGCCAGGCGCCCCCTTCGACGCGGGACGGGTGGATGCCCTGCTGGCGGCGCGCCCAGGGGCCGTCCGCCCGGAGGGCGTGCGCGAGTGGCTCCTGGCGCATGGCGGCGTCGAGGTGCTCCCGCTGCGCGATGGAAAGCGCGTGGTGGGCACGGAGCTGCGCGTGCCGTTGGAGGCCCGGCCGGACCTCCTCCGCGAGGTCCTGGCGGAGGCCGCCATCCTGGCCCGCGAGGCGGGGGCGCGCCTGTTTGATCCACAGCTGGGACAGGTCCTGACGGCCGCGGACACCGAGCAGGTCGTGGCGCAGTACCTGCGCACGGAGGCGTACGCGCGCACCGCGAAGCCCATGGAGACCACCCCCGGCCTGGCGGAGGCGATGGCCCGGGCGGAGCGGTTGGACCGGCGCCTGTCGTCCGAGGGCATGGCGATGCCGACGCGGCTGGTGCTCTTCGCGGTGGGCGGCTTCGCCATCCTCTTCTTCGTGATGCGGTACCTGATGGACAAGCTCAACGGGGAGTGAGTCCGGGGGGCCTGGCCCTGGAGGGGGCGGCGAGGACCCTGGTGGGCGCTCGGGGACGCGGGAGCACGGAGTGTCCGTCTGACAATGGGCGCGGGAGTGAATCTGGCGTTAACGTGCCAGCGTGCTCAAGGTCCTCGTCATCGGTTGCATCCTGTTGCCCCTGGCGGAGCTGTATCTGCTCATCACGCTCGGGCATCACATCGGGCTGGGGTCCACGCTCGCGCTGCTGGCGGCCTCCGCCGTGCTGGGGAGCCTCATCGCCCGGAGGCAGGGCGAGCGGGTGTTCCGCAACTGGCGTGAAGCCATGGCCGGAGGCGGCGTGCCCGAGGAGGGGTTGCTCAACGGCGTGCTGGTGATGGTGGGCGGTGCGCTGCTCATCGCGCCGGGGTTCATCTCGGACGTGATGGGGCTGGCGCTGATGGTGCCGCCGGTGCGCCGGTGGGTGACGGCGCGGGTGCGGCGCTCCCTGGAGAAGACCCTCTTGTCGGGCTCCGTGCGCTTCACCCAGGTCGGTGGCGTCGGGCCGGTTCCGGGCGAGGACCCCTTCCAGGACGGGCGGCGCTTCGAGACGCAGGAGACGCCCGCCAAGGTGGAGCCCGCCGCGGAGGGCCCCGACACCTTCCGCCGCCCCCGGAGTGAGGGGGGCGAGGTGGACGCGGAGTTCACCAGCGACGAGGAACCCCGGGGCTGACGGGCACCTGCTGGGGCGCGCCCGTTCCTCCGTTCCACCGGGGCGGGGTGGGCGTGGGTGCCGGGAGCGGCGCGGGGGGCTGCGGGGGCGTGGAAGGCGGAGCCTCGGCGGACATCCCCAGGGCGGTGCGCGCCTCGGTGGCGTAGCGGCCGGTGGGGAACTCGCGAAGGTATTGGCGGAACTCGTCCTCGGCGTCCGAGGGCTGGTGGAGTTTCGTGAAGCATCGGCCGCGCAGGACGCGGGCCTGTTCCCGGTGGCTCATGCGTGGGCTGGCCTGGGCAATCTCCCCGAGTCCGACGAGGAAACGGCCGCAGGTCGAGCCGGACGACTGCACCTTGGCGTATCCGAGGAAGCGCTCATCCGAGTCCTCCGACAGGAGGCCCCCTGGAACGAGCGCGCCCAGCGTCTTGCGCTTGCGCGGCTCCACGGGAGTGGAGGGGGCGATCGACGGAGCCCGCACGTCACCCGGCGTCGGCAGGGGCGAGGAGGCCGCGAGCGCGGCACCTGTCGAGCCGGGGTAGGGCACGAAGTCATCGGCCGGGGACGGGGCGCTCGGAGGCGCGGCCACGGTGCGGTCCGGCGGCGGCGCGGGCTTCGGGCTGCTGGCGATGGCCTGGGGAGTCTCGGAGGGGGCCACCGTGTCCCGCTGTTCCGGGGCGGAGGCCGCATCCTCCGCGCCGGGCGCGGGCGTTGAGCCATCCTGAGTGGGGGACCTGGTGGCGACGGACGGGTGAAGTGCCGCGTCGCTTGCCGGCGCGTGGGACGGCGCCTCCATGGGATTGGCACCCGTACCAACGGATTGGCGTGGCGCGGTGCTCGTGCCCACCCGGGACGGAGCCTTCGGCAGGGGCGCGAGGCTCACGACCACGGGGCCCGGCTCGGCGGCCCGCAGGTCGCGGAACGCCTGCCGGTCCTCGGCGGAGAGCGTGCGAGGCTTCATTACTCCCTGCGCGCCGGAGAGCTCCACGCGCTCGCCCGCGTCCACGAAGCGCGGCGGCTGCCCATCCGCATCCACGCGCACGCGCCCTTCGAGCACCGCCACCGCGGCGCCACGCACGGTGCGCTCCACCGAGAAGACCGTCCCCACGACGGAGACGCGCAGGCCCGCGGACTCCACGAGGAACACCTCCCGCTTCACGTGCGAAGCGCTGACGGAGAGTCGTCCCTGGTGGACGGTCAGGTGCACCGCGTTCGACTCCGCGCGGGCGAACACGACGTCCGACCCCGCGGACAGCCGCACCCGGCTTTCGTCCGGAAGCCGCAGCACCGCCGACGCCTTCGGCTGCGTCCGCACCGCCATGCCCGAGCGCAGGCGCATGCCCGGCGTCAGCACGTGTTCAGCGCCCGTGGCCTCTCGCAGCACCGCGCCGGTGGCGCGCTCCGCCTCCGTGGTGGGGGCGGTTCCCGCCTGCTCCGCGCTCGCCACCTGCTGTTCGCCACGGGCCTCCGTCCGGGCCGCGACCGCCTCCTCCTGTCCGCCGACCGCAGGCCGCGCCGGTCCGCCCGGGGCCGCGCCCTCTGGGGGCGTGGGGGGGGGCCTGGAGGTCGGCCCGTTCGCGACGGCCTCCGGAGCCCTCGTCTCACGCGGAGGCCGATTCGCGAGCGAAACGCCCAGCCACAGCACCAGCACGGCGGCGCAGGCCCCCGCGAACGTGAGCGCCCAGGGCGACAGGAACCGCCGTTCGGGCGAGGCCATCCGCTTCGCCGCCGCCGCCTTCAGCCGCGCGCCCGTCTCGTCCCACCGCACGGCGGGCTCCACCTCGCGCGCCGCGTGCAACAGCGCCCGGGCCTCCACCACCCGCCCCAACTCCGCCGCGCAGGCGCCACAGGCCGCCACGTGCGCCTCGACCCGGGCCTTCCCGGCCGCGTCCAGCTCGCCCGCGGCCAGGGCCCACAGGGCCTGGGTCTCATGGCTGGCCATGGGGACCCCCCACGGGCCGGGCGACGACCAGACGCTGCATGGCTTCGGTGAACTCCAATCTCGCGTGGTGCAGCCGGCTGCGCACGGTGTTGGCCGAGCTTCCCACGGCGAGGGCGATCTCGTCCGGGCTCATGCCGCACAGCTCGTGGTAGACGAAGACGATGCGCTTCTTGGGCTTGAGCTTCTCCAGCGCCGCCTCCACCAACCGGGCGGCCTGACGGCGCTCCGCGGCGCGCTCCGGGTCCTCGCCCGGGGCCACGACCTCTGGCGGGTCCGCGAACGGGTCCTCCGGCCGGCGCCGCTTCCACCTCAAGTGGCTGAGCGCCACGTTGGCGCAGACCCGGTAGAGGAACGTCTTGAAGCGCGACTCGCCCCGGAAGCCCTTCACCGCCGTGAGCAGCCGCAGGTACGTCTCCTGGAGCAGGTCCTCCACCTCCACGCGGTTGCCGACCAGGTGGCGCAGGGTTCGCGCCGCGTCCAGCCGCGTGGCCTCGTAGAGCTGCTCGAAGGCGGCCAGGTCCCCGTCCTGGAGCCGGCGGACCAGGAGCCGCAGGTGGGCCTCGTCCGAAGCGGAGGGAATGCGCGCGCCCGCCACGTCCACGCCGGACTCCGGCGGGGCCGTGGACGCCCACGTGCGTGCTCCTCGGCTGGACACCAGCGCTTCTCCTTCGCGGGGACGCAGGACGCCCCCACCCTCCAGGAACGCCCTCCAGTCTGTGTCGGTGGTCCAGACGAGCACACTGCCTCCGTGCCCCTGGGTCTCCGGACAGACGAAAAAAGATCAAAATTATTTGATCATTCCGGACCCGTCTTGCGTCGAAGGCTCTCGAAATCGGATGACCCCCCGGTGGCCGGTCCGGACACATCCCATTCTTTTGGAGCCCCCACTCATGAGGAACACCACGCTTCGCGGCATGCTGGTCGTGCCGTTCCTTGCGCTGTTAGGCCTGTTGTCGGGTTGCATCCTCGAGACGAACGGCAACGGCTGGCCCGACGAGGACTATAACCCCAGCTACGGGTGCTCCTCCTCGTCCGACTGCGGCTCGAACCAGTACTGTCGCTCCGGCAATTGCTGGAACCTGGATTCCAACTCCCAGCAGTGCGTGTTCTCCTCCGAGTGTCCCGGCGCGCAGACGTGCATCAATGGCTGGTGCGCCCAGTCCTGCTACCGCGACTCGGAATGCGGCGTGGGCAACCGCTGCAAGGACAACTTCTGCACCTCCAGCACCGGAACCCAGACGGATGCCGGCACCAAGGCGGACGGCGGCACGAAGCCTGACGCGGGCACCGACGGCGGCACCAAGCCGGACGCGGGCACCGACGGCGGCACGAAGCCGGATGCGGGCTCTGACGGCGGCACGAAGCCGGACGCGGGCATCGACGGTGGCTCCGCCCCGGTCTGCCGGGTCAATTCCGACTGCGGTGCGGACAGCTACTGCATCAACGGCACCTGCCGCACCGGTTGCGACACGGATGCCAAGTGCGGCCCGAGCGGCGTCTGCGTCCAGGGCCTGTGCCAGCCGCGCCAGCAGGACCCGAACGCTTGCACCACGGAGGCCCAGTGCCCGGCGGGCCGCGACTGCGTGGATGGCCAGTGCCGCGCGCCGTGCACCTCCACGACGGAGTGCTCGGCGGACACCAAGTGTGAGATTGGCTACTGCCTGCCCATTCCTTCCGGGGGCACGTGCAAGGCCAACTGCGAGTGCCCGGCGGGCCAGGTCTGCACCAGCGGTCAGTGCAAGTCGCCGCAGCCGGATCCGGGCCAGGCGTGCCAGGCCAACTGTGATTGCCCGTCCGGTCAGGTCTGCAATGGCGGTCATTGCAAGTCGCCCACGCCGGACGCGGGGTCGGGCAGCAACATCTCCTGCACGGTGAACTGCGAGTGCCCGTCCGGCGAGGTCTGCACCAGCGGCAAGTGCAAGCTGCCCCCGACGCAGCCGGCGGTGGACGCGGGCACCTCCGGCACGGTGTGCCGCGCCAACTGCGAGTGCCCGGCGGGGCAGGTCTGCGCCAGCGGCCAGTGCAAGCCGGTGAACCAGGGCTCCGGCAAGCCCTGCCAGGCCAACTGCGAGTGCCCGTCCGGCGAGCGCTGCCAGGAGAACGTCTGCTGGCTGTAGCCGCTAAAGGCTGACGCCGCTCATCGCGAGGGGGCCACCATGCGCCAGCAGCGGTGGATCTCCTTGCGGTGGAAGTCCTCGGGGATGGAGCGGGGGGTGAGCTCCTCCACCTGCTCCATGCCCCGGGTCGCGGAGTCCTTCAGCTCGAAGCCCAGGAAGTTGGTGGAGAAGTAGAGGACGCCTCCGGGGGCCATGAGCGCTCGGAGGTGTTCCAGCATCCGCACGTGGTCGCGCTGCACGTCGAACGTGCCCGACATCTTCTTCGACGTGGAGAACGACGGCGGGTCGCAGACGATGAGATCGAACTGCGTGTCTCCGTGCCGGGCCTGCTCCTCCAGCCACGCCTTCGCGTCCGCGCGGATGAGCACGTGGCGCGGATCCGCCAGCCCGTTGAGGACCAGGTTGTCCTCCGCCCAGTCCAGGTACGTGTTGGACAGGTCCACGCTCACGCTGCCCGCCGCGCCGCCTGCCGCCGCGTACACCGTGAACGCGCCCGTGTAGGCGAAGAGGTTGAGGAAGTGCTTGCCCTTCGCCTCGGTGCGCACGCGTGCCCGGGTGTTGCGGTGGTCCATGAAGAGGCCGGTGTCCAGGTAGTCACCCAGGTTCACCCAGAACTTGAGGCCCTGTTCTTCCACCACCAGCCGTTCGCTGCCCTCACCCACGCGGCCGTACTGCGAGCGGCCCCAGGGCTGGGGGGTGTGGGTCTTCACGGAGGTGCGCTCCGGCGGCACGCCCAGCACGCTGGTGACGGCGGCCAGGACCTCCGCGCGGTCCGCGTCCGCGTTCGCGCCCTTCGCGTGGGCCTTGCGGCGCGGGAACTCCACGACGTGGGCGTGGTCGCCGTAGAGGTCCACGGCGTAGGAGTACTCGGGGATGTCCCGGTCGTAGACGCGGAAGGCGGTGAGCCCCTGCGCGCGAGCCCACTTGCGCAGGCGCTTCGCGTTCTTGCGCAGGCGGTTCTCGAACATGCCCGTGCCCTGCGTCCGCTGATTGCCTTCGTCGGCCATGCCCCGTCGGTCCTTCCTGTTTCGCACCCGCGCGCCGTCCCTCATATTGCAGGCGGGCCGGGGGGCGGGGGAAAACACGGGGGCCATGAGCGTGCGCGTCGAGAAGAGCGGCCCCGTCACCACCGTCATCCTCCACCGGCCGGAGGTCCGCAACGCCGTGGACGCCGACACGGCCCGCGAGCTGGCGGACGCCTTCCGAGCCTTCGACGCGGACCCGGACGCGCGCGTGGGCGTCCTCTTCGGCGACGCGGGCACGTTCTGCGCGGGCGCGGACCTGAAGGCCGTGTCGGAAGGGCGCCTGCTGCGCCTGGAGCCGGACGGCGATGGCCCCATGGGCCCCTCCCGCCTCCAGCTGTCCAAGCCCGTGGTGGCGGCCATCAGCGGCCACGCGGTGGCGGGGGGGCTGGAGCTGGCCCTGTGGTGTGACCTGCGCGTGGTGGAGGAGGACGCGGTGCTGGGCGTCTTCTGCCGCCGCTGGGGTGTGCCGCTCATCGACGGGGGCACGGTGCGGCTGCCCCGGCTGATTGGCCTGTCCCGAGCCCTGGACCTCATCCTCACGGGCCGGCCCGTGGCGGCCAGCGAGGCGCTCGGCATGGGCCTGGTCAACCGCGTGGTGCCCAAGGGCGAGGCCCGGAGCGCGGCGGAGGCGCTGGCCGCCCAGATCGCCGGCTTCCCCCAGGGGTGCATGAAGGCGGACCGGGCGTCCGCCTATGCCCAGGCGGACCGGACCTTTGAAGACGCGATGCGCCAGGAGTTCCTGGCCGGGGTGAAGGTGCTCCAGACGGAGTCCATCGCTGGGGCCACCCGCTTCGCGAAGGGCGCGGGCCGGCACGGCCGCTTCGAGTAGGACCCCAGGAGCGCTGCGCCGCCCGCGGGAGTGTGTTAGTTCGCGAGCCATGCGCTTCGACACGCTCGCCATCCATGCCGGCCAGGAGCCGGACCCCACCACGGGCGCCATCATGACGCCCGTCTACCTGACCTCCACCTACGTCCAGGACGGGCCGGGGGAGCACAAGGGCTACGAGTACAGCCGCACGCAGAACCCCACGCGCAAGGCGCTGCAGGACTGCCTGGCCGCGCTGGAGGGCGCCAAGTACGGCGCCGCGTTCGCGTCCGGCCTCGCCGGCACCGACATGCTGATGCACATGCTGGAGTCCGGTGACCACGTCATCGTCTCCGACGACGTGTACGGCGGCACCTTCCGGCTCTTCGACAAGGTGTGGAAGCGCTCGGGCATCACGTACTCCTTCGTGGACCTCTCCAAGCCGGAGAACTTCGAGGCGGCCATCACCCCGAAGACGAAGATGGTCTGGGTGGAGACGCCGACGAACCCGATGCTCAAGCTCATCGACCTGGGCCGCATCGCGGAGATCGCCAAGAAGCACGGCATCCTGTCCGTCGCGGACAACACGTTCATGACGCCGTACTTCCAGAAGCCCCTGTCGCTGGGCTTCGACGTCGTCGCGCACTCCACGACCAAGTACCTCAACGGCCACAGCGACGTGGTGGGCGGCTTCGTCTGCACCAGCCGCGACGACATCGCGGAGCGGATGTACTTCCTGCAGAACGCGGTGGGCGGCGTGTCCGGCGCCTTCGACAGCTTCCTCGTTCTGCGCGGCGTGAAGACGCTGCACGTGCGCATGGACCGCCACGCGCACAACGCGATGAAGGTCGCCCAGTACCTGTCCACGCACAAGCAGGTGAAGAAGGTCACCTACCCGGGCCTGGAGACGCACCCGCAGCACGCCCTGGCGCGCCAGCAGATGACCGGCTTCGGCGGCATGCTGACGTTCGACATCCACGGCGGCCTGGAGGCGGCGCGCACCTTCCTCAAGACGGTCAAGGTCTTCGCCTGCGCCGAGTCCCTGGGGGGTGTCGAGTCCCTCATCGAGCACCCCGCCATCATGACCCACGCCTCCGTCCCCAAGGAGACGCGGGAGAAGCTGGGCATCGCGGACGGCTTCATCCGCCTGTCCGTCGGCATCGAGGACGCCCAGGACCTCATCGACGACCTCGCGCAGGCGCTCGACCGCGTGAAGTAGTCCCCACGCGCAGTGGCCGCTTCATGACAGGGCCTTCCCGCTCCGCATCCCGGGGGCGTGGAGGCCCTGGTCATTTCCGGCCCCAGGATGTGAAACCTGCCTGTTCACGCTCGGGCGGCCCGGGAGGCCCCCCATGCAGGAGGGATGTGGAGTGGTGCACAACGTTCATGGCGCGATGCGGACTCGACGGCGTGTCTCCACCTGCCTCGTGGGCGCGTGGCTCCTGGGCGCTTGCGCGTCGCCGGCCTCCACGCCCGACTGCAACAGCCCCGCCTCCGCCGACTCCCGGGGGTGCGCCGTATCGCCGTCCCTGACGGACTCCGGCCCCGCGCTGCCGCGTTGGCCGTATCTGCAGAGCGTGCATCAAACGTCCGCCATCGTGGCCTTCCGCACCGAGAGCGACTGTCTGCCCACGGTGCGCTACGGCGAGGGCAACACCCTCACGTCCTCCGTCAGCGCGGGCCTGTCCGGCACGCACCACGCGGTGACGCTGACCGGTCTGTCCGCGGGCCACACGTATGGCTACGTGGTGGACGCATGCGGCAGCACCACGGGCCTGCGCAGCTTCCAGACGGCCACGGGCACCTCGTCCCTGCAGACGCACTTCACCGCCATGGGCGACTTCGGCACGGGCGGTGCCATGCAGAAGAAGGTGCTGGAGGTGATGGCCATGCCCCAGTGGCGTTCGGAGCTGCTGCTGACCCTGGGCGACAACGCCTACCCGTCCGGCACGGAAGCGGAGCTCCAGGCGCACCTCTTCACGCCCATGGCCCCGCTGCTGCGCGAGGTGCCCATGTTCGCCACGCCCGGCAACCACGAGTACGTGACGGCCCAGGCGCAGCCCTACCTGGACAACATGTACCTGCCCACCAACAACCCGCAGGGCTCCGAGCGCTACTACTCCTTCGACTGGGGGCCGGTGCACTTCCTCGCGCTGGACTCCAACTGCGCGGTGGGGCTGGCTTCGCCGGACCGGTGCACGCTCGCGGCGCAGAAGGCCTGGGCGGAGGCCGACCTGATCGCGAGCTCCCGCTTGTGGAAGGTGGCCTTCTTCCACCACCCGTCCTGGTCCAGTGGCGTGCACGGCTCGCAGCTCACCATGCGCCGCCAGTTCGGCCCGCTGTTCGAGAAGTACGGCGTGGACCTGGTCCTCACCGGCCATGACCATGACTACGAGCGCAGCAAGCCCATGCATGGCGACGCCGAGGCGTCCTACGGCCAGCGCGGCATCCCGTACCTCGTGGTGGGCAGCGGCGGCGCCACGCTGCGCCCCTTCTCCTCCCCCCAGCCCGCCTGGACCGAGGTGCGCGACGCCGCGGCCTATGGCTTCCTGGACGTGCTGGTTGACGGCAGCACGCTCACGGCGCGGTTCATCACCTCCAACAACACCGTGCGCGACACGCTGATCCTGAAGAAGCCGGTGGTCGCCGTCGCTCCTGGCGTCCAGGAGGCGGCCCTGGACGCGGGGACCGAGTCGCGGCCGGGACCCATGGACGGCCGCGTCGCGCCGGAGCTCCAGGGCCCCGTGCCGCCCGCGGACACGCCGGAGTCCGTGGCCGACCCCGAGGAGCCGCTTCCGCCGCGTTAGCCCCCGATGCGCGCCGGACGGTGGTAGGGAAGGGCGGCGACGCCGCTCCACGCTTCTTGAACCGCCGGCGGGCCCGGCACCGGAAGGGACACCATGCGCTACTTCGAGGACTTCCCCATCGGCGAGGTGATGGAGCGGGGGCCGTACGTGGTGACGCGCGAGGAGATCCTCGCGTTCGCGCGCCAGTTCGACCCCCAGCCCTTCCACGTCGACGAGGACGCCGCCCGGCAGAGCATCTATGGCGGCATCATCGCCAGCGGCTGGCACACCGCCGCCATCTGCCACAAGCTCCTGGTGGAGGGACTGCTCGGTCAGGCCGCCAGCATGGGCTCCCCGGGCCTGGACGAGCTGCGCTGGAAGAAGCCGGTGCGCCCCGGGGACGCGCTCTCCGTGCGCATCGAGACGCTGGAGGCCCGGCCCTCCGCCAGCAAGCCGGACCGGGGCGCGCTCAAGTTCCGCTTCGAGGTCGTCAACCAGCACGGCGACGTGGTGATGACGGAGATCGCCAACGCGCTCTTCGCCCGCCGCCCGGCCCCTTGACGCCCACGGGGGCCTGGGGAGCGGGCCGCGCCGTGGCCCTTCCAGGGGCCCCCACTTTGAGTTCCGGGGCTGACCTGGGTTAGCAATAGGCCCAAAGGAGAAGCCCATGTCCAACCCCAACGAGGTGGTTCCTCCCCCGGCGCCCAGCCGGCTGAAGCGTCCCGTGGAAGTGGTGCGCGCGGAGCTGCTGGCCGACACGGACGTGCAGCAGCAGGCGGAGATGCTGAAGATCCCCGTCGCGCAGTACGTGGAGAAGATCCTCGACTACGCCATCCACCCCGACAAGCCGCCCCAGCTGGAGATCATCCCGGATGAGGAGCTGAAGGCGCGCGACCCGAAGATCGCCACGGTGGCGGAGATCGAAACCCACCTGCAGAAGATCATCGACGGGGAGATCGCCATCAGCCCGGCGCAGCAGCGCGACGGCTTCAGCAGCGACAAGAGCCACGAGCAGCGCTACAGCGCCGCGCTGGGGGCGACCAACAAGGGCGGCCAGACGGTGGCCCCCAAGACGGGCGCCGCCGTGGATCCGGCGGAGGCGAAGAAGGGCCCCATCCGGGGCTAAATCCCTTCGCCAAGGCCCCGGAACTCCGGGGCTTTTTCCGGCGGGCGGCGGATAATCCCGACACCGGAAACTTCTTCGCCGACCTTCCGACAATCCTACTGTCAGTCTCACTTCGGGGGCCCAGGCGGCTCCCCACGAAAAGGATCACGACCATGGGTGGCATCGGCAAGGCTCTCGGCAAGGTGATGGACATCGTCAAGCCGTTCGTGACGATGGTGAACCCGCTTCTGGGCGCGGCGATGAGCTTCGCCAGCGGCCTGATGCAGGGCAAGAACCCCATCCAGTCGCTCCTGGGCGCGGCCACCGACCTCATCCCGGGCGGCGGCGTGTTCAAGAACGCGCTAGGGGCCTTCGCCAACTCCGGCCTGATGGACGGCGCGGGCGGCAACAGCCTGCTGTCCGGCGCGCTGAACCTGGCCAAGGGCAAGAGCAAGGTCACCGACATCGTCGGCGACCTGTTCAAGTCCACCAAGGCCAACCCGCTCACCAACCTGGGCCTGGGCAACGCGACCGAGCTGGCCGCGCAGCGCATGTCGACGTTCCTCTCCTAGTTCATGAAGCCCGTCCGCTTCGACCCCAAGCTCCACCACGGGTTGCTCGAGCTGTGGCGCAAGCCCTGGAACGAGACCATGACCCCGGAGGCCCTGCCCGAGGTGGGGTACGTGGTGCCGGACAAGGCGGCGGGGTTCCTGTATCGCACGGACAGTTCGGTGGCGTTGATTGAAGGCATCATCGCCGCCCCCGGATTGTCCAAGGAAGTCCGCAACGAGGCCGTCAACGCCATCGTCGCGGCCATCCGGGACGAGGCCCGGCGGCAGGGGTTCAAGCTGCTCCTCGGGTACTCGCAGCTGGACGCCATCGTGGACCGGGCGAAGCGCTTTGGCTTCGTGCACGTGGACAAGGGCTTCCACATGGTGGCCCTGGACCTGACCCGGCCGGATCCGCAGTAGCCGCGCACACCGCTGGAACGCACGACGGGCCCGAAGGGAGGATTCGCTCCTCCTTCCGGGCCCGCGGTGTTTTCAGCGCCAGCCGCTCAGGCGGCGGTGCGGTGCAGGTGGTCGATGAGGTCGATCTTCGTGACGATGGCGATGACCGTCTCGCCGTCCTTCACCACCGCCACGTTGTCGCGCGCGAAGATCTCGCGCAGCCGGTCGATGCTGGCCTCGGCGGAGACGGCGCCCTGGAGCGGGGCGACGATGGGGTCGATGGCGTCCTGGAACTTCACCTTGCTGGCCACCAGGGCGTTGAGCAGGTCGTACTCGTGCACCATGCCCACGGCGCGCCCGTCGTCGGACACCACGGGCATCTGGCTGATGCCGTGGCTGCGCATCGTCTCCACCACGTGGTCCACGCGGTCCCCGCGCTTCGCCGTCTTCAGGTCGCGCGGCTTCGCCCCGATGATGTCGCGCACGGTGCCGGCGCCCTTCTCCTGCATGAAGCCGTTGTCACGCATCCACTCGTCGGAGTGGAACTTGCTGATGTAGCTGCTGCCGGAGTCGGGCAGGACGACGACGATGGTCTTCCCCTTGCCCACTTCCTTGGCCAGCTCCACCGCCACGTGCACCGCGGCGCCGGAGGAGCCGCCCGCGAAGATGCCCTCCTCGCGCGCGAGGCGGCGCGCGGCGTTGAAGCACATGCGGTCATCCACCTGGCGGACGTCGTCCACGACGGAGAAGTCCATCGCGCCGCAGAGCATGTCCTCGCCGATGCCCTCGACCTTGTAGACGTGCGGCTCGGTGAGCTTGCCCGTCTTGAAGTAGCCCTCGTAGACGGAGCCCTCCGGATCCACGCCCACGTTCTTCAGGCCGGGGATCTTCTCCTTCAGGAACTTGCCGGCGCCGCTCATGGTGCCGCCGGTGCCCAGGCCGGACACGAAGTAGTCGAACTTGCCTTCGGTCTGCTGGAAGATCTCCGGACCCGTCGTGTGGTAGTGCGCCTCGATGTTGTCCGGGTTGTGGTACTGGTTCAGCATGAAGGCGCCGGGCGTCTCACGGGCCAGCCGCTTGGAGGTCTCGTAGTAGCTGCGCGGATCCTCGGCGGGGACGTTGGTCGGCGTGACGACGACCTGGGCGCCCATGGCCTTCAGGCGGTTGATCTTCTCCAGGGACATCTTGTCCGGCATGGTGAAGATGCACTTGTAGCCCTTCACCGCCGCCGCCAGCGCCACGCCCATGCCGGTGTTGCCGGACGTGTTCTCCACGATGGTGCCGCCGGGCTTGAGCTTCCCCTCCCGTTCGGCCTTTTCGATGATGTAGAGCGCCATGCGGTCCTTGATGGACGCGCCGGGATTCATGAACTCGCACTTCACGAGGACGGTGGCGTCGTTCGGACCGACGAGCTTGTTGAGCTTCACCAGCGGCGTGTGGCCAATGGCGGTGAGGATGTTCTTTTGGATGTCCATCGTGCGTGGCTTCCCGAAAAGGGGGGTATCGGGGCCTTATACGTGCTCCGCCCCGTCAGGGGGAACATGCCCGGAGGCACGGCCCTTCCTGACGCAGGATGACGGAACGGCCCCGGCGTTCCTCGGGACACGGACTTGGGACGGCGGAGGGGGGCGGGTCAGGGGGCCAGGGCCCCCCGTCGCGTAGGCGACAGGCCGAGCGTCCGCCGGGCGTGCGGCCCACGCGGGCTTTGACCCGCCGCGCCGTGCCTCCGATACTCGCGAGCGCTGTCCCTTCCCCCCGTCTGGAGCACCCGCCCCCCATGGAACTTGAGGCCGCCCTTCGCGACCAGGTGGGACAGGCCATTGGCCGTCCCGTCCCCGATGCCCCCATCAAGAAGCTCAAGGGCGACGCGAGCAACCGCTCCTACTACCGCGTCGGCGCGGCCCCGGAGAGCTGGGTGCTGATGGTGATGCCGCCAGACGCGACGAAGAAGAGCGAGGAGGCCACCAAGGGCGAGCCCCCGAAGGAGCTGCCCTTCATCAACGTGCACCGCTACCTGGACCGGCTGGGCGTGCGCGTGCCGCGCATCCTCCGCTACGACGAGCCCGCCGGCATCATGGTGCTGGAGGACCTGAGCGACATCACCTTCGAGTCCGCGCTGGAGGGGGGGCGTCACAACGAGGCGCTCTACACGCGCGCGGTGGACCTGCTGGCGAAGCTGCGCGTGCAGGCGGAGAAGCAGCGCGACCCGGAGTGCCTGGCCTTCACGCGCGCCTTCGACGAGGACCTGTACGACTGGGAGCTGCACCACTTCCGCGAGTGGGGCCTGGAGGCCTGGAGCGGCAAGCAGCCCACGGACGCGGAGCGCGCGCAGCTGGACGCCACGTTCCGGGACATCGCGAAGCAGCTGGCCGCCGCGCCGCGGGGCTTCACCCACCGCGACTACCAGAGCCGCAACATCATGGTGAAGGAGGGCGAGCTGGTCGTCATCGACTTCCAGGACGCGCTCCAGGGCCCGCGCCAGTACGACCTGGTGGCGCTCCTGCGCGACAGCTACGTGGAGCTGGACCGCGACTTCGTGGACACGATGTTGGACCGCTACATCGCCACGTTCGAGCAGGAGAGCGGGGAGAAGATCGACGCGAAGCAGTTCAAGGCGTTCTTCGACCTGCTCACCATCCAGCGCAAGCTGAAGGACGCGGGGCGCTTCGAGTTCATCCACCGCGTGAAGGGCAACCCGGGCTTCCTCGTGTCCATCCCCGCGTCGCTGCGCTACGTGAAGGCCGCGTTCGCGCGCCGGCCGGAGCTGGCGCCGCTGCAGACGCTGGTGGCGAAGTACGTGCCAGAGCTGGCGGCCTGAGCCCATGAAGGCGATGGTCCTCTGCGCGGGCCTGGGCACGCGCCTGCGTCCGCTCACCGAGCGCTGGCCCAAGCCGGCCATGCCGTTCCTCGGCCAGCCGCTGCTGCGCTACCACCTGGCGGTGCTGAAGGCCGCGGGTGTGACGGCGGTGGGCATCAACACGCACCACCTGCCGGACACGATGGCGGCGGTGGCCCGCGCGGAGTGCGAGCGCGCGGGGCTGCCGCT
Source organism: Corallococcus silvisoli (assembly GCF_009909145.1). NCBI lineage: Bacteria > Pseudomonadati > Myxococcota > Myxococcia > Myxococcales > Myxococcaceae > Corallococcus > Corallococcus silvisoli. Next base: position 6,827 of record NZ_JAAAPJ010000004.1, on the reverse strand, counting down.
GCACGTCGTGCACGAGCCCGTCATCCAGGGCACGGGCGGCGGCATCCGAGGCCTGCGCGACTTCCTCTCCGGCGAGGACTTCCTCGTGTTCAACGGGGACATCCTCTTCCCCGTGGACCTCCAGCCGGTGGTCGCGGCGCACCGGGCGTCCGGCGCGGTGGCGACGATGGTGCTCCTGCCCATGCCGCAAGGGGAGAAGTACGCGGCGGTGGAGGCGGACGCGGGCGGGCAGGTGCGCCGCATCGCGGGCCATGGGCCGGGCGGGGACGGGCTCACGCCCTGGCACTTCACCGGCGTGCACGTGATGTCCCCCAGCGTGTTCGACTTCATGACGGCCGAGGGCCCCGAGGACATCAACCGCGAGGTCTACGTGCGGGTGATGCAGGCGGGGCTCGCGGTGCGCGGGCACGCGGTGGACGCGTACTGGTCCGACCTGGGCATGCCTTCGCGATATCTGGCCACGGTGCGGGACGTGCTGGAGGGGCGCGTGCCGCTGGCCGCGCTGGGGAAGGACTCGCCGCTCGCGGGGCTGAAGGCCGGGGCGGACGGGGCGTGGGTGCATCCGGAAGCCCGCGTCGCGGGCACGGTGCGGGGGCCGGCGTACGTGGGCGCGGGGAGCGCCGTGGAGCAGGGCGCGACGGTGGGCCCGGGCGTGTCGGTGGGCCCGGGGGCTCGGGTGGGGCAGGGGGCCCGGCTGGAGCGCTGCGCCGTGTTCGAGGAGACCCAGGTGGCGCCGGGCGAAGCGCTCACCGAGGTGCTCGCGTGGGGACCGCACCGGGTGCCCGCGCCGCTCGCGGGGCGCTGAAGGGCCTGCTTCAGGGCGTGGGGACCGCGGCGGCCTTCACCCCGGAGCCGTCCGGCTTCCAGCCCACCTCCAGGACCGGGCGCGTGCCGAAGGTGATCCGCAGCTTCTGGCCCGGCGTGGCCCAGGTGTACTTCGGATACAGGCCGCCGCCGTCGTCGGGCTGCTTCGCCAGGACGTGCTGCTCCCCATCCTGGATGTCGCTGTCGCAGGTGTTCCAGGTCAGGAGGAGCGTGCGCGTGGGGCCCTGCTTCTCCATGCGCACGAGCCGCAGCGCGATGGTGTCCGCGGCGCCGCAGGCCCCGCTGGTGTAGCGGCCCATCATGGGGCTCGTGACGGCCTCCACGAACCCGGGCGTTCCGTCCTTGAAGCGGAACGTCTCCACCGGGCCCTCGGAGAGGGCGGCGCGCGAGTCCCCCGGCGCGCGGGAGAGGAACAGCGTGGTGGGGGCGTCCCGGGTCTTCATCGGCACCTGGAGGGTGCCCTCGCCCAGGAACGCGGCGGGCGGCCCGAAGGTGGAGGTCTGGGGGCGGTGCTCGGTGACGGCGTCGAAGCGCAGGACACAGGCGCGCAGGCCGAAGGTCTCCGGGACCTCGTGAAGCACCCGCAGGCCCGTCCAGGTGTTCCCGGTGCGCAGGAAGAAGGGCGGGAGCGCGTCGAAGGCCTGCTTCGCGCCCGGGCCCAGGGGGCCGGGCCGGCCCAGCTCCGGCAAGCCCTCCACCAGCTTCACCGGGAGCGGCATGGCGAGCGTGACGGGCTTCAAGGTCTCCGCGTCCGCCCACCTCGGGGCCGGGCTCGTGGAGCGCAGCGACTCCCGGGTGCCCGCCGCGCCCGCGTCGATGGCGTCCACCCGGACGCGCAGCTTGCGCACGCCGTCCCTGGGGACGAACAGCAGCGCGCCGGGCTGGAGCACCGCGCGAATGTGGTAGCCCGTGGGCGTCTTCTGGGCTTCGTAGCGCGCGTCGCCCTCGCCCAGGGCAGGGGAGAGGCCGGCGTAGCGGTCCAGGTCGTAGCGCACGGGCGCGCGGCCATCCGGGAAGAAGCCCAGGTGGGCCAGCCCCACCATCATCCGGACGCGCTTCGCGGGCACGCGGCCCAGCGTCGCGCGCGTGGCCTGGAGGTCGTCCTCGCAGTCGTCCGAGTCGGGCTCCCCGGTCATGCCCGGATCCTGGCCCCGGATGATGGCGTCCAGCGCCTTCGGGTCGTCCTTGCCGCGCACCGTGAAGAGGCTCCCGTCGGGCGCGGTGGTGACGAGCCTCGAGGGCATCAGCGCCTCCGGGGACTCCAGTCCCAGCCACACCTCCACGTGGTCCGAGTGCACCTCATCCGTCGCCTCCGACGGCGTCGTGTCCACCACGTCCTCGTCCAGCACCAGCTGCTGTCCGTCCGAGCGGAGCGTCGCGACCGAGGCGGAGGTCTTCTCTCCGGCGGACAGCAGCGGGGCGGAGAAGTCGGGGGCGGCCGCCGTCACCAGCAGCCCGGTCAGCAGGTTCCAGAACATGGGATGGGGGCTCCTGCGAAAGACGAAGGCCCGTCCTCCTTGGCGGAGCACGGGCCTCGCGGGTCATGGGGGCCGAGGCGGCGTCAGGCGTTGTGCCAGCGCGCCAGCACGCAGGTGACGTTGTCGTTGCCACCCGCCGCGTTGGCCAGGTCGATGAGCTGGCCGCAGGCCTTCTCCAGCTCCGGCGTGCGCGAGAGGATGTCCTGCATCTGCGCGTCGGTGACCATGCCGCTCAGGCCGTCCGAGCACAGCAGGAAGACGTCGTTCTCCAGCGGATCCACGCGGGTGACGTCCACCTGCACCTGCTCCTTCATCCCCAGCGCGCGGACAATCACGTTCTTGTGGGGGAAGTTCTCGATCTCCTCCGGCGAGAGCTTCTTCGCCTTGAGGTAGTCGTTGAGCAGCGAGTGGTCCTCCGTCACCTGCTGGAGCAGGCCGCCGCGGAAGAAGTACACGCGGCTGTCACCGACGTGGCCCACGTAGACCGCGCTGTCGGCGAAGTGCGCGGACACGATGGTGGTGCCCATGCCCTTGTACTTGGAGTCGGCGGTGGCTCGCTCGAAGATGCGCGCGTTGGCCAGCTTGATGCCGGTGGCCAGGCGGTTCTCATCGTAGTTGCGCTGCTTGTCCATCTTGAAGGGCCAGGTGGCTTCCTGGTCCTTGGACGTGAGGCGGAAGAACTCACCCAGCTCATCCACCGCGATGCGGCTGGCGATCTCCCCGGACGAGTGACCGCCCATGCCATCCGCCACGCACACGAGGTTCTCCTCGGTGAGCACGAGGTAGTTGTCCTCGTTGTGGTTCCGCTTCATCCCGACGTGGGTGCTGCCGGCGACCTCGATGCGCATGCGAAGGGACTCTTCCGGGGGAGAGGCGTGAAAATCGGGCCGCGACGTTAACAAAGCGTTCCAAAAGGGGTCAAAAAGCTCGTGTCCGTCAAGATGTCCCCACCCTCCGGGTGCGGGTGGACGGGGAAGCGCCGGGGGCCTGCCCCTCAGGCGCCGGGGTCCTCCGCAGGGGCGAAGACCAGGCGGTCGCCCTCCTGGGTGCCGCTGGCCAGGAGGACGCCCGCGGGCAGCTCCAGGACGGAGCGGGCCTTGCGGTAGAGCGCCGTGGCGCGCCAGGGCGGCAGGGCGGAAAGCTGCTTGACGATGTGCCCCTGCGCGTCCAGGAAGGCGACGTCGATGGGGATGCGCATGAAGAAGGTGTGGATGGAGTCACAGGGTTCGATGTGCATCCCGCCCCCCATGGGCAGCGAGGCGCGGCCCATGAGGCCCTGGAAGCGCTGGACGAAGGACTCGGCGCGTTCGGCCCGGTCCGCGAGCAGCCGCTGCCGCGTTTCGTTGGTCACCCTCCAGTGCATGTCCGGTGTTCTATCCCATGCTTGAGCCGCTGGCGTCCCCCCTGCATCTGGTCCTCGTGTCGCCCCAGATTCCGCCCAACACCGGCAATGTGGCCCGGCTGTGCGCGGTGACGGGGTGCCGGCTCATCCTGGTGGAGCCCCTGGGGTTCTCCATTGACGACCGGAACCTGAAGCGGGCGGGGCTGGACTACTGGGACAAGGTGTTCCTGAAGCTCTACCCGACCTATGGCGCGTACGTGGCGGACTATCCGGCGGCCCGGCGGTGGCTGTTCTCCGCCCGGGCGGAGACGTCGCTGTACGCGGCGCGGTTCGAGGCGGGGGACCACCTGGTGTTCGGCTCGGAGGTCACGGGGCTGTTGCCGGAGGTGATGGAGGGGGGGACGGGGACGGCGGTGACGATTCCGATGCTCCCGGAGCGCCGGAGCTTGAATCTTTCGACGTCGGTGGGGATTGGCGCCTACGAGGCGCTGCGTCAGGTGCAGTTGGGTGCGGCGGGCAGGCAGGCGCCGCCGTCGAATTGAGGGGCGGGCGGGACGGGCTAGACTCCGGGGCCGAATGTCCGCCTCGCAGGTCGCCGAAGCGCTGTACGCCGCCCACAAGTCCCGAGCCACCGGCCGGCTGACGCTGCACGCCGGAGGGCGGGAGTCCGCGCTGTGGCTGCGCGAGGGGGACCTCGTGGGCGCGCGGCTGGGCTTCGGGTACCAGAGCCCGGCGCAGGCGCTCTTCCAGACCGGGCTGTTGGGTGTGGAGGCCCTGGACGCGCTGTGGGCGCGGGGTGGGGCGGCGGCGCCGGACGAGGAGTTGCTGGAGGACAGCGGGCTGAAGCCGGCGGTGGTGCACGAGCAGCAGGTGCTGGCGCAGGTGCGGCGGCTGAGCGTGCTGGCGGAGCGAGCGGACTTCGCGGTGGAGGCGGTGTCGCCCGCGGGAGGGTTCGCGCCGATCGCGGGTGTGCGGGTGGTGCGGGCGGCCCTGGAGCCGGCCCCGAGCGAGCCCGTGCCCGCGAGGGTGTACCGCTGTCCCGAGGTGGCCGCGTGCGAGCCATGGCTGACGGACGCGACCGAGCGGCAGCTCCTGGAGACGCTGGGGGCGTTCCGGCGGCCGGAGGCGCTGACGGGGGCGCAGCAGGCGCTGTTGCGTGTGCTGGAGCGCGAGGGCCGCATCGAAGCGCTGTCGGTGGAGGACTGGGAGGAGCGCGAGCGGCTGCGGCGCGAGGAGGAGCTGCGGCAGGCGGAGGAAGAGGCCTGGAGCATCGAGGAGGCGCGCCGGCGCGAGGAGGCGGAGCGGCGCGCGGAAGAGGCTCGGCTGGCGGAGCTGGCGCGCATCGAGGCGGAGCGGCTGGCGGAGGAGGCACGGCTGGCGGAAGTGGCTCGGCTGGCGGAGCTGGCGCGCATCGAGGCGGAGCGACTGGCGGAGGAGGCTCGGCTTCGGGCGATTGAAGAGGCACGACTGGCGGAGGAGGCACGGCTTCGCGCGATTGAAGAGGCTCGGCTGGCGGAAGAGGCCCGGTTGGCCGAAGAGGCTCGGCTGGCGGAGGAGGCTCGGCTCCGGGCGATTGAAGAGGCTCGGCTGGCGGAAGAGGCCCGGCTCGCGGAAGAGGCTCGGCAGGCCGAAGAGGCTCGGCTGGCGGAAGAGGCTCGGCAGGCGGAAGAGGCTCGGCTGGCCGAAGAGGCTCGGCTGGCTGAAGAGGCTCGACTCGCGGAAGAGGCTCGGCTCGCGGAAGAGGCTCGGCTCGCGGAAGAGGCTCGGCTCGCGGAAGAGGCTCGGCTCGCGGAAGAGGCTCGGCTGGCTGAAGAGGCCCGGCAGGCCGAAGAGGCTCGGCTCGCGGAGGAGGCTCGGCTGGCTGAAGAGGCCCGGCAGGCCGAAGAGGCTCGGCTCGCGGAGGAGGCTCGGCTCGCGGAGGAGGCTCGGCTCGCGGAGGAGGCCCGGCAGGCCGAAGAGGCCCGGCAGGCCGAAGAGGCTCGGCTGGCTGAAGAGGCTCGACTCGCGGAAGAGGCTCGACTCGCAGAAGAGGCTCGGCAGGCCGAAGAGGCTCGGCAGGCCGAAGAGGCTCGACTCGCGGAAGAGGCTCGACTCGCAGAAGAGGCTCGGCAGGCCGAAGAGGCTCGGCTCGCGGAAGAGGCTCGGCAGGCGGAAGAGGCTCGGCTGGCTGAAGAGGCTCGACTCGCGGAAGAGGCTCGACTCGCGGAAGAGGCCCGGCTGGCTGAAGAGGCTCGGCTCGCGGAGGAGGCTCGACAGGCCGAAGAGGCTCGGCTCGCGGAGGAGGCTCGACAGGCCGAAGAGGCTCGGCTCGCGGAGGAGGCTCGGCTGGCTGAAGAGGCCCGGCTGGCTGAAGAGGCTCGGCAGGCCGAAGAGGCTCGACTCGCGGAAGAGGCTCGGCTGGCTGAAGAGGCCCGGCTGGCTGAAGAGGCTCGGCTCGCGGAGGAGGCTCGGCAGGCTGAAGAGGCTCGGCAGGCTGAAGAGGCTCGGCTCGCGGAAGAGGCTCGGCTCGCGGAGGAGGCCCGGCTGGCTGAAGAGGCTCGGCTCGCGGAGGAGGCTCGGCAGGCTGAAGAGGCTCGGCTCGCGGAAGAGGCTCGGCTCGCGGAAGAGGCTCGACTGGCCGAAGAAGCCCGACTCCACGCGGAGGAGGATGAGCGGATCGCAGAGGAGGCTCGTCTTCAGGAGGCGCTCGAAGAGGCTCGCTTGGCGGAGGAGGCCCGCCTCGCCGAAGAAGCCCGTCTCCGTGCGGAGGAGGCCGCGCGACTCGCCGAAGAAGCTCGACTGGCCGAGGAAGCACAGCTGAGGGCTATCGAGGAGGCCCGCCTCGCTGAAGAGGCTCGACTCGCCGAGGAGGCACGGCTCGCGGAAGAGGCGAGACTTGAGGCCATTGAAGCGGCGCGACTGGCCGAGGAGGCACGGCTCGCCGAAGTGGCCAGGCTGGCTGAAGAGGCCCGCCTTCGTGCTGAAGAAGACGCGCGCTTGGCCGAAGTGGCTCGGCTGGAAGAAGAAGCCCGTCTTCGTGAGATCGAGGAGGCGCGCCTCGCCGAGGAGGCGCGGCTGGCCGAAGTGGCCCGCCTTCTTGCGGAGGAAGAGGCTCGGCTGGCGGAGGAGGCCCGGCTTCGCGCGCTCGAAGAGGCTCGTCTCGCGGAAGAAGCTCGACTGCGTGCTGAAGAAGAGGCCCGGCT